>DASTVH010000223.1:0-3676 GCA_035759195.1 Candidatus Limnocylindrales bacterium | reverse complement strand
CGATCGAGTTCCTCGAGGCGACGTTCGACACGACCGTCGTGAGCGAGACCGATCCGACCGCGACGGTCGACATCGTGATCACCGCGACCGGCTCGACCCCGGAGCTCGTCCCGCCCGAGGGTCCCTGAGCGGCCCGTCGGTTCCGGCTTCCGCCCGTCAGGCGGGTTCGATCTCCGTCAGCCAGTGGCGGTACTCCGGGAGCCGGCCGCGCACCGCGTCGAAGTAGCGGTCCCGGGCGAGCCGCCCGATCGGGCCGATGTCGCCCGAACCGACTGGCCGATGGTCGATCTCGACGACCGGCGAGACCTGGACGCCGGTACCGCACAGGAACATCTCGTCGGCGACGTACAGCTCCGAGCGATCGATCGAGCGGACCTCGACCGGGATCTTCTCGTTCGTGAGGAGCTCGATCATCGCCTTGCGGGTCACGCCCTCGAGGATGTCGTCGTTCACCGGAGGGGTCAGGGCGACGCCGTCGCGAACCATGAAGAGGTTCGCCGCGGAGGCCTCGTTGACGTGCCCGTCGGCGGTCAGGACGACCGCCTCGTCGAAGCCGTTCAGCTCGGCCTCAGACTTCTGGAAGGCCATGTTCACGTAGCCGCCGACGATCTTGCCGCGCGCCGGCAGCGCCTCGTCGGCGTTCCGTCGCCAGGTCGAGGTCATGACCCGGACGCCCGATTCGGTGTCGATGTAGTTCCCGAACGGGATCGTGATGATGTAGAGCTGGTTCTCCAGGTGATGGAGCCGGACGCCGATCGCCCGCGTCGACTTGTAGAACGACGGCCGGATGTAGACGTCCTCGCGGAAGCCGTTGCGGCGGACCGTCTCGACGATCAGGCCGGTCAGCTCGTCGACCGAGGGGACGTTCTCCATGAGCATGATCCGGCACGACTGGCGGATCCGCTCGACATGCTCGCGGATCTTGAGCCCGAAGAGCTTGCCCTGCTCCTCGTTCCAGTAGGCCCGGATGCCCTCGAAGACCGCCGTTCCGTACATGAACGCGTGGGTCATGATGCTGACCTTGGCGTTCCGGAGCGGGACGTACTCGCCCTCGAAGTAGCAGATGACGCTCTCGAGGTCGCGGGCCGCGGCGGGGGCGGCGGCGGGTGCCTCGGCGGTCGAATCGGGGGCGGACGCCTGGGACGACTTCTGGTCAAGCATGCAACGGCTCCTGCGTGGACGCGGCGCCCGCGGGCGTCGCGGAAGGGTCGTCGGACGGTCGCCCGAGTATACCAGCGGCCTCCGGCCGTCCTTGAAGGCCGGCGCTGGTCGTGCCCTCCGATCAACCTCGGTGGTGGACCGGCGACAAGCGAGCGCGGTGAGTCTCCGATTCGATCCGGCGAGCGCATGAACCAGTGCGACACCACGCTCGAATGTGGGCAGCTCAACAACGTGGTCGATCGCCCGGGAGCGGCCGAGCCGGGCCGCGGAACCGGCCCTCAGACAACCCCGAGCATCGCCAGGATCACGCTCACCAGGTACACGAGGTAGAACGCCCCCCCGACGAGCAGCCGCCGGCCGGTGAGCCGGCCGGCCCGGGCCATCGGGATGAAGATGAGCGCCGACGACAGGAATGCGATGCCTCCGGACGCGAACGCGAGCCGGCTGCCCTCGGTGAAGTGCCAGGCCGACGACGCGAACAGGAGGGCGACGACCGTCGGGATCGTCGACTGGAAGACCATCGCCCCGGTGATGTTGCCCATCGCGAGCGTGTCCTTGCCCTGCCGGACCCAGATGACCGAGTTGAACTTCTCGGGCAGCTCGGTCGCGATCGGGGCGATGACGAGCGCCAGGAGCGCCTCGTCGAGCCCGAACGAGGTCGCCAGGTGCTCGACCGCGCCGACGAAGAAGTAGGCGCCGGCGACGATGAGCCCGAGCGCGGCGAGCACCTGCAGGTTGACGACCCGCAGCCGCGGCGCCTCGGGGTTCGAGAGGTGCGCCCGCCGGTCGAGGCGGTGGAAGCGGAGCGGGGCAAGGTCCTCCGCGTCGACGTCGGGGTCGGCCTCGAAGTGGCCCTTGACGTACCACGCGTAGATGCCGATGAGGATCGCCGCGACGATCCATTTGAGCCAGGCGGGTTCGAGCGGCAGGAAGGCGGCGCCGATCGCGAGCGCGTAGGCGATCGCGAAGTAGCGCATGTCGTGGGCCAGCACGCCCGTGTCGACCGGCATGACGTCGCCGGCGGGGCGCCGGCGAGCCACGATGAGGACCGCGACACCGGTCACGAACATGGCAAGCGTCGAGAGCATGAACGGCGCCCCCAGGATCGCCCCGACGCCGACCGCATGGGAGGCCTCCGTGCCGCTGCCGAAGAGGATCGCGATGATCGGGATCATCGTCTCGGGCAGCGCCGTCCCGACGGCCGCGAGGACCGAGCCCACTGCGCCCTCGGCAAGCTCGAGCTTCCGCCCGAACCACTCGATGCCGTTCGTGAAGAGCTCGGCGCCGGTCAGGATGACGACGAAGGCGCCGGTCAGGATGAGGATGTCCATGGCCCTAGGGCTCCAGGCCCCGGGCGATCGCGACGCTCACGGCGATGACGACGAGGATCAGGCCGGAGACGAGCGCCATGCGCGGCTCCCCGCCGCGAAGGTAGCCGACGAGCGAGGCGGCGACCCGGGCGGCCGGGGTCGCGACGACGACGAGAAGCCCCAGCCAGATGAAGCCGACCGGCCGCAGGGCGACGATGTCGTCGACGATCAGGCCGAGCTCGAAGGGCGGGCTGCCTTCGAGCGGCGAGATCCGCAGGGCGAACATCAGGAGCGCGCCGATGGCGAGCAGCGCGACCGAGACATACGTGCCGACGATCAGAAGCCGGGCGATCGCCCGGTCGAGGTCGACCGGCGACGGCGCGCGGCCGTTCACGCGAACGCCCGCTGGAGCATCTGCCAGGCCGTGTAGAGCAGGACGACCACGAACAGGAACCGCAGCGCCGGCAGCTGGATCCGGTGGGCAACCCGCGAGCCGAGGCTGGCGCCGAGGAAGACGCCGACCGCGGTCGGGGCGGCGACATAGGCGTCGATCCCGCCCCGCAACAGGTAGACGATCGCGCCCGCCGAGGCGGTGATCCCGATCATGAGGTTGCTCGTCGCGGTCGCGACGCGCAGGGGTACGCCCATGACGACGTGCATCACCGGCACGTTGATCGTCCCGCCGCCGATCCCCAGGAGCGCCGAGACGACGCCCGCCCCGAGGCTTCCCAGCGCCGCCACTCGGAGGTTCCGCACGCGATATCCCGCCGCCGAGAGCGACTCCGCGAACGAGCCCGTCCCCTGCCCGGCCTCCACGTCCGCCGGCGCCTCCTCGGACGCGCTGCCGCGAAGGGCCATCGTCACCGCGACGTAGAGCAGGAGGCCGCCGAACAGGCCGGCGAGGACCTGCTCGGAGATCAGGAAGGCGATCGTCGCCCCGCCGAGCGCACCGATGGCCGTGAAGAGCTCGAGCGTCATCCCCAGCCGCAGGTTCGCGACCTGCTTCTCGAGGTAGACGCCGGCCGCCGCGCCGCTCGTCACGATGACGCAGACGAGGCTCACGCCGACCGCGGTGAGCAGCGGCAGGCCGAACCCGAGCGTGAGCAGCGGCACGATGAGGATGCCGCCGCCGAGCCCGAGGAGCGACCCGAAGAGACCCGCGGCGACGCCGCCGGCCACCATGGCCAGCCCGTCGATCATGACGA
>DASTVH010000222.1:0-17781 GCA_035759195.1 Candidatus Limnocylindrales bacterium | reverse complement strand
GGGCCCCCGTCGACCTCGATGCAGGGCGTCGGCTCCGGCGGCGGCGGCGTGCACTTCTCGGTCGGCGCGAAGATGCCGCCCCAGGTTCGCCCGAACGGGTAGAAGCCGCTGCCGTAGAAGTAGGTCGTCCGGGTTCCTTCGGGGCCGCCGGACACGCCCGTCCCGCGAGCCGCCCGTTTGACCCAGCCGCGGGTGTACTGCCCCCAGTTCGGGAAGTTCTCCTCCACACGGCTGAAGTCGAGCGCCGCGACCGACTTGCGCGGTCCGAGGCAGCCGTCCTGCCACAGGCCGCCGGTCGCGGTGTCGATTTCGACCCTGCGTCGCAGGTCGTCGGGCTCGGTGGGGGCGGTGCCCTCGATGAAGAGCTCCGTCACCGTCTTCGTCGTGAACGGCCCGGGCCGCATCCCGCTGATCGCGTCGACCGTCACCTCCTGGAGCCCGCCGGGCCGGCTCCAGCCGGCGATCGGCATGCCGGCGCTGACGTCGCGCATGATCCGCGACCAGAGCGGCGCCGACGACGCGAGCGACAGGGTGTCGGTGTTCGGCTCGTTGTTGCTGTTGCCCATCCACACCCCGACCGCGAGGGCCGGCGCCGCGGGATCCTCCGGCGGGGCGAGGTAGCCGTAGGCGTGGACGTCGCGGTTGTCGTTCGTCGTCCCCGTCTTGTAGGCGGCCGGCCGGCGCGATCGACCCTCGTAGACCGCCCACTCGCCCCAGAACGGGTTCACCTTCGTGTTGGTGTTGCCGGCAAGGATGTCGGTGACGATGTAGGCCGCCTGGGGACTGATCACCGGCTCGCCGGTGACCGGGCCCGCGTCCTGATCGGGCCAGATCGTGACGCCCTCGTGGTCGACGACCTTCTCGATGGTCGTGCGCGGCATCAGCACGCCGCCGTTGGCGATCGCCCCGTACGCCCCGAGCAGGTCGATCGGGTGGAGCTCGAGGGTTCCGATGCCCATCGACGTGACCGGCACCGAACCCGGCACGTACTGGATCCCGAAGTCACGCGAGCGCTCGTAGAACCGGTCGAGCCCGTTCATCAGCCCGGCCTTGATCGAGGGGATGTTCAGCGAGAACTGGAGCGCCGACCGGAGCCGGACCGGGCCGCGCTCGAGGTTGTCGGCCTGCGTCGGCGTGTAGTCGCGCCCGAAGTCGGTGACGACGTCCATGAACATCGTCGACGCGGTCATCGTCCGGTCCTCGATGCCGATCGCGTAGTTGATCGGCTTGATCGACGATCCGGGCTGGCGCCAGCCGTCCGAGAGCACGTCGAACTGGGGCTGGAAGCGGGCGTTGCCGGGGCTCGTGTAGCTGCCCGAGCCGACGTAGGCCAGGATCTTGCCGGTCCGGTAGTCGATGACCGCGGCCGCGCCGTTGTGGAGGTTCTTGCCCTTGAGATTCATGAGCCAGCCGTGGTCGCCCGAGGGAATCTTGAGGTTCTTCAGGTACGTCCGCGTGTCCTTGAAGTTCGTCGTCCGAGCGGCGACGTAGACCCACTTCTGGGTCGTCGTCTGCATCGTCCAGTCGAGGGTCGTCGTGACCTGGTAGCCACCGGTGTCGATCTTCTCGCACTCGTCGAGCGGCAGTTCCGGGCACAGGATCCGGCCCAGCTCCTCGCGCACCTGCCAGACGAAGTGGGGCGCCTTCCAGGCGACCGGCAGCTGCGGGGCGAGGATGACCGGGTCCGCCTTCGCTTCCTCGTACTCGTCGATCGAGTGCCGAGCGCCGCTGAGCGGGCTCTGGGTCTTCATCCGGTCGAGGATGTGGTTGCGGCGGACGACGATGTCCGAATCGGCGGGGACGACGAGCTGATACTTCGGGCACTCGGTGCCCTCGGGCGGTTCGGTCTCGCAGACCTGCTCGGCGTTCTTGACGAGGTCGAACTTCGTGGGCGACTGGGGAATCGCGGCGAGGATCGCGGCTTCGGCGAGCGTCAGGTCGGCGAGCTCCTTGTTGAAGTAGGTGCGGGCCGCGGCCTTGATGCCGTACGAGTGGTTGCCGTAGAAGTTCTGGTTGAGGTACGCGGTGATGATCTCCTGCTTGCCCTTCACGCCGGGGTAGGCCTGAGTCAGCCGGATCGACTGGATGATCTCGCGGATCTTGCGCTCCTCGCGGCTGCCCTCGAAGGCGAACGCCGGCAGGAGCCGCGCGCGGACCAGCTGCTGGGTGATCGTCGAGCCGCCGCGCGGCCGGCCGTTGACGGTGTCGATCGTGGCCGAGATGAAACCCGCCAGGTCGAACCCGGGGTTGTCCCAGAAGTCCTTGTCCTCGATCGCGGTCGTCGCGTCGAGGACCTCGTCGGGCAGCTCGGCGAAGGCGACCAGCTCGCGCTTGCGTTCGCCCAGGCGCGCCAGCTCGATCTCGCCGGTCTTGTCGAGGACCCGCGTCTGCTGGTCGAAGTCGAGCTCCGCGAGCTGGGCCTTGGGGTCCGGGAGCCCCTCGCTGTAGTAGCCGTAGGCGGCGACGACGCCGAGGAGCCCGGCCGCCCCCGTGCCGAGGAGCGCGACGAAGAGGAGGATCGGGATGGCGATCGCGGTTCGCGCGATGACGGATGAACCGCTGGGCCGCCTGCGGGCGGCACGTCGATGG
The DNA here is from genome assembly GCA_035759195.1 of Candidatus Limnocylindrales bacterium. Classification (GTDB taxonomy): domain Bacteria; phylum Chloroflexota; class Limnocylindria; order Limnocylindrales; family CSP1-4; genus CF-46. The sequence goes on along the minus strand of DASTVH010000222.1, from coordinate 15,192 downwards.
CGCTGTCGCCTCGCCAGGCTGGTCTGCATAACTGGCCGCACGATAGCATAGGGTTGTGGCGACCCCCCGCGTTCCGACGGCTCTGTCGTGCCCGGTGTGACGACCACATCGGGCCTTCCCGGCCTGCTGGCCGAACTCGAGTGGCGGGGCATGCTCCACACGACGACGCCGGGCCTGCCGGCGCGGCTCGCGAGCGGCGGCCCGATCGCCGGCTACAACGGATTCGACCCGTCGGGACCGTCGCTCCACATCGGCAGCCTCGTCCCGGTCATGGGCCTGCTCCACTTCCAGCGCCACGGCGGCCGGCCGGTCGCCCTCGTCGGCGGGGGGACCGGGATGATCGGCGACCCATCGGGCCGCTCCACCGAGCGGAACCTGCTGGACCGCGACACCCTCGAGGCGAACGTCGCCTCGCTGCGCGACCAGCTCGAGCGATTCCTCGACTTCTCGGGCGAATCCGGCGCGCTCCTCGTCAACAACCTCGACTGGCTCGCCTCTCTCGGACTCATCGACTTCCTGCGCGACGTCGGCAAACACTTCACGGTCCCGTACATGCTGGCCAAGGACTCCGTCCAGGTCCGGCTCGAGCGCGGCCTGTCGTTCACCGAGTTCAGCTACATGCTCCTCCAGGCGGCCGACTTCGAGCACCTCCACCGGACCTACGGCGTCGAGCTCCAGATGGGCGGCGCCGACCAGTGGGGCAACATCACCGCGGGCCTCGAGCTGATCCGCCGGCGGGCCAGGGCAGGGGAGGATTCGGGCATCGGCGAGCCGGCCCACGGCCTGGCCTACCCGCTGCTCCTGTCGCCGTCCGGGGCGAAGTTCGGCAAGAGCGAGGGTGGCGATTCGGTGTGGCTCGATCCGGAGATGACGACGCCGTACGCCTTCTACCAGCACTGGCTCAACACCGACGATCGTGACGTCGGGATCTACCTGCGCTGGTTCACGCTCCTCGACCGTGACGCGATCGAGGCGCTCGAGGCCGAGCAGGTGGCCGGGCCGGAGGCCAGGACTGCCCAGCGGACGCTGGCCCGCGACGTCACCGCACGGACCCACGGCGATGCGGCGGCGGCTCACGTCGAGCGGGTGAGCCGGGCGGCCTTCGCCGGCGAACCGATCCGCGAGCCGGACGTCCTCGCGACGCTCCACGAGGCGACGTCAGGGTTCACGTTCAGCGACGGAGGCCACGAGGGCGGGCTCGTCGGCCTGCTCGTCCGGGCCGGCGTCTTCGCCTCGAACGGCGAGGCCCGGCGGTTGATCTCGGGCGGCGGCCTGACCGTGAACGACGAGCGGATCACCGATCCTGCGGCGGCCGTGCCCGAGCTCATCGCCGGTGAGTGGCTGACCGTGCGGATCGGCAAGAAGCGCCTGCTCGTGGGCCGGCGGGCCGGCTGAGCGGGTTACGAGGCGTGGCGCTCCCGGAGGACGTCGACGACGTCGGCCGGCCGGCGGCCGCGCTCGGCGAGCAGCACGAGGGCGTGGTAGAGGACGTCGGCGACCTCGCCGGCGAGGGCGCTGCCGCTTGCGGCGCGGTCGCGACCCGTCTGCTCGGCCGCGGCATCGTCCTTCGCGGCGAGGACGACCTCGATCGCTTCCTCGGCAAGCTTGCGGGCGGTCGCGTCGACGCCCCCGTCGAGCAGGCGTGCCGTGTAGGAGCCTTCGGGACGCTCCGCCGCCCGCGCCGCGATCGTCGCCCACAGCTCCTCGAGCCAGGCGAACCCCTGGCTCGTCCGCTCACCCGGCGCGCCGTCCTCGTCGAAGCAGCTCCGCGTGCCGCGGTGACACGTCGGACCGACCGGGTCGACCGTCACGAGGAGCGTGTCGGCATCGCAGTCGGCGGCGATCGAGCGCAGGCGGAGGACGTTGCCGCTCGTCTCGCCCTTCTTCCAGAGCCGGCCGCGGGACCGGGAGTGGAAGTGGACCTCGCCGGTCCGGACCGTCGCGTCGAGCGCCTCGGCGTCCATCCAGGCGACCATGAGGATCCGGCCGTCGGTCGCGTCCTGGACGACGGCGGGGACGAGCCCGTCGGGACCGTAGACAGGTTGCGGGGCCGGGACGGCGGCCGTCACGCCGGCACCTCCGGGAGGCGTACCGGCAGGCCGGCCTCGGCCATCGCGGCCTTGACCGAGCCGATCGAGTGGATCGCCCGATGGAAGATCGAGGCCGCGAGGACCGCATCCGCGCCGCCATCGACGACCGCGGCGACGAAGTCGGCCGGGCCGGCGGCTCCCCCGGAGGCGATCACCGGCACCTCGACCGTGGAGCTGATCGCCCGCAGCAGGGCCGTGTCGAAGCCCGACTGGGTGCCGTCGCGGTCGATCGAGGTGACGAGCAGCTCCCCCGCGCCGAGCTCGGCAACGCGGCGGGCCCAGGCGACCGCGTCGAGGCCGGTCGTCTCGCGGCCGCCCCGGACGAGGACCTCCCAACCGGCATGACCGGCGTTGCCGCCGGCCGCGCCGCCCGGGGCTGCGGCGGGCCGCCGCCGGGCATCGATTGCCACGACGACCGCCTGACTGCCGAAGCGTCGGGCGCAGGCCGCGACCAGCTCCGGGTCGGCGACCGCCGCGGTGTTGAGCGACACCTTGTCGGCGCCGGCCCGCAGGACGTCGCGCATTCCGTCGACGCTCCGGACGCCGCCGCCGACCGTGAGGGGGATGAACGCCCGGCGGGCCGTCCGCTCGACGATGTCGAGGAGCGTGCCGCGGCCCTCGGGGGCGGCCGTGATGTCGAGGAACACGAGCTCGTCGGCTCCTTCGTTCGCGTAGCGCTCGGCGAGCTCCGGCGGATCGCCCTCGTCGACGAGATCGACGAAGCGGGTGCCCTTCACGACGCGACCGTTCGCGACGTCGAGGCAGGGAATGACGCGGCGGCGGAGCATCAGGCGGGCACCGCCCCGCCGGCGACGCGGGCCCGGACGAGCGCCACGAAGTTGCCCAGGAGGCGCAGGCCGTCTGCGCCGCTCCGCTCCGGGTGGAACTGGACGCCGAGGACGTTGTCGAGGGCGACGGCCGAGGTGAAGGCCGGCCCGTGGCTCGTCTCGGCCAGGATGCCCTCGGGTGCGTCCACCGGGAGCTCGCCCGCGTAGGAGTGGACGAAGTAGAAGTCGGCGCCGTCGGTGATTCCCTCGAAGAGCGGGTGCTCGCGCCGCCGCTCGACCTGGTTCCAGCCGATATGGGGAAGCTTCGGTGCGTCGCGCAGCCGGACCGTGCGCCCGGGCAGGATGCCGAACGTCTCGGCGCCGTCCTCGTCGCTGCCCTCGAAGAGGAGCTGCAGGCCGAGGCAGATCCCGAGATACGGGTGGCCCGCGGCGATCCAGTCGCGGATCGGGCCGACGAGCCCGGCCGCCGCCAGGCGCTCCATCGCCGGGGCCGCCGCGCCGACCCCCGGCACGATCAGGCCGTCGGCCCGGCGAAGGGAACCGGGGTCGCGGGCGACGAGGACGTCGGCGCCGACCGCGCGAAGCGCCTGGTCGATGCTCACGAGGTTGCCGGCGCCGTAGTCGGCGACGGCGACGACCGGGCGGCGCGCGCTCATCCGAGCGAGCCCTTCGTCGAGGCGACCCCCGAGCGCCGCGGATCCGGCTCGCAGGCGGCCCGGAGCGCGCGGGCGAGCGCCTTGAAGGCGGCCTCGGCGAGGTGATGGTCGTTGCGGCCGGTCGCCGCGAGGTGGAGGGTCGCGCCGGCTGTCTGGGCGAACGACCCGAGGGCATGCTCGACGAGCTGGAGCGGCAGCGCGCCGACCCGCTCGCCACGGAACGGCAGGTCGAGGACGGCGTACGGCCGGCCGCTCAGGTCGACGACCGCCGACGCGAGCGACTCGTCCATCGGAACGCGGGCGTCGCCGAAGCGGCGGATCCCGGCCCGGTCGCCGAGCGCCTCGGCGAATGCCGACCCGAGCACGAGCGCGACGTCCTCGACCGTGTGGTGCTCGTCGACCTCGATGTCGCCCTGCGCCCGGATCTCCAGGTCGAACAGCCCGTGGTGGGCCAGAGACGTGAGCAGGTGGTCGTAGAAGCCCACCCCCGTCGTCACCGACGCCGTGCCGGTCCCCTCGAGGTCGAGCGTCACCGTGACATCGGTCTCGCGCGTGCGGCGCGTCACCGTCACCCGCCGGCCGTCGCGGGCCGCCACCGACGTGGCCCCGGGCCCCGCCGTCATCGGGTCGTCTCCGCGGCCGCCTCGCGGGCCGCCGCAATCAGCCGGTCGTTCTCGTCGCGGTTGCGGATCGTGACCCGCAGATACGCCGCGAGCGGGTGTCCCCGGCCGAACGTCCGCGGCACGAGGGAGCGACGCAGGAGCGCCTCGGCGATGGCCGCGGCCCGCTCGGGCGAGCCGAGGTCCGCGAGGAGGAAGTTCGTCACCGATGGCCCGACTGCCCAGCCGGCCGCCGCGAGCCCGCCGGCGAGCCGGTCGCGTTCGGCCTGGACCCGGGCGACGTTGCCCCGCATCGCCGTCGGGTCGGTGAGCGCCGCGGTCACCGCCGTCACGCTGATCGTCGAGACCGAGCCCGGTGGGCGGTACGGGGCGATCGCTTCGATGAGCTCGGGCCGGGCGATCGCGAAGCCGACACGCAGCCCCGCGAGCGCGTAGGCCTTGCTGGCGGTCCGGACGACCACGAGGTTCGGGTGGTCGTGCCGGAGGGCGGCCAGCGAGGTCCCGGTGAACTCGGCGTACGCCTCGTCGAGGACGACGACGGCGGGCGCGCGGCCGTCGGCCGCCGCGTCTTCGGCCATGCCGGCGAGGAGATCGGCGATCGCGCCGTCGGGTTCGGCCAGGCCGGTCGGGTTGTTCGGGCTGCAGAGCCATACGAGGTGGGCGCCGCAGGCGGCCGCGCGGACCGCGTCGACGTCGATCGACCAGCCATCGATCGCCGGGTTGCGGGGAACGTTGACGGCGCGGGCCGCCCGCTGCTCGGTGACGACCCGGTACATCGCGTAGCTCGGGGTCGGGATGACGGCGGTCCCGCCGGCCGGCAGGAACGCCTTCGCGACGAGGTCGAGGATCTCGTCGGCGCCGGCTCCGACGAGCAGCTCCTCGGTCGCGACGCCGTACGTCGCCGCGGCCGCTTCGACCAGCCGCCGGTAGTCGGAGGGCGGGTACTCCGAGAGCGGCGTCTCGAAGCGGCCTTCGGCCAGGAGGGCGGCGACGAGGCCGGGCGGCTCGGGCGAGGTATTGAGGTCGAACCGGACGATGCCATCGACCGGCACGCCGTAGCGCGCGGCCACCTCCTCATTCGTCGCCTCCCAGCTGTAGGCGGCCGGCCGGACGGGCGAGTGGTAGGTCACGGGCGTCGTCGTCACCGGGGCGGCCCGCCGCGGAATCGGGCGTCGACCGCGTTGCGGTGGGCAGTCAGGCCCTCGGCCTCGGCGAGCGTCCGGATCGTGGCGGCGATCGCGTTCAGGCCGTCCGCGTCGAGCCGCTGGACCTGGCTGTACCGCCCGAACGCCTCGACCGCGAGCGGGCCGCACGAGCGGGCGAGTCCGCCGGTCGGCAGGACATGGTTCGCCCCGGTCGCGTAGTCGCCGGCCGATTCGGGGGCCCAGCGGCCGACGAAGATCGATCCGGCGCTCTCGATCCCGGCGACGGCCGACTCGAGGTCCGCGACGTCGATCGAGAGATGTTCGGGGGCATAGGCGTTGACGAAGCCGATCGCCGCGGCCCGGTCCGGTGCGAGGGCGATCCAGCCGTGATCCCGGAGGGCCCGCTCGAGGATCGCCCGACGCTCGAGGCGGGGCAGGAGCGCGGCGACCTCGCGGTCGACGGCGTCGGCGAGTGCCGCGTCGGTCGTGACGAGGATCGCCGGCGAGTCGGGGCCGTGCTCGGCCTGGGTGACGAGGTCGGCCGCGACGATGAACGGATCGGCGGTCGCATCGGCGAGGACCATCCCCTCGGACGGGCCGGCCGGCAGGTCGATCCCGACGATGCCGCTGACCTCGATCTTCGCGGCGGTCACCCAGGCGTTGCCGGGGCCGACGATCCGGTCGACCGGCTCGAGACCCGCGTCGTCGAGGCCAAACGCGAACGCCCCGATCGCCTGGGCGCCGCCGGCGACGAGCAGGGAGTCGACGCCGAGCAGCCCGGCGGCGCCGAGGAGGACGGAGTTCACGACGCCGTCCGCGGCGGCCGGCGAGGCGACGACGATCTCGCGGACGCCCGCGACCCGGGCAGGGACGACGGTCATGATGAGCGACGAGGGATACGGGGCCGATCCACCGGGCACGTAGCAGCCGACCCGTCGGAGCGGCGTCCAGCGTCGCTCGATCGCCAGGCCCGGCCCGATCGCGGTCGTCGTCGAGGTCGGTCGCTGCGTTTCGGCGAAGCTGCGGACGTTCTCGATCGCCTGCTCCAGGGCGCGGCGGACGGGGGGAGCGAGATCCCCGGCCGCCGCCTCGAGCTCCTGCCTCGGAACGAGCAGCCGCCCGTCCACGAGGCCGCCGCCGAAGCGCGCGCTGGCGTCGCGGACCGCCCCGCCGCCACGCGCGGCCACGTCGTCGAGGATCGTCCGGACTCCGTCCCGGACGACGGGATCCGGGACCGCTCCACGGCGGACGAGCCGGCGGATCGTCGCGGTCGTCCCCGGATCGCGAGCGGCGAGGTCGAGGCGGCGGAAGCGGAAGGTCGGCGCGGCGGCCGACGCGGCGAGGGTCACGGGACGATCTTCTCGATCGGCAGCACGAGGATCCCGGACGCGCCGGCGGCCTTGAGCCGGGGCAGGAGGCCCCAGACCTCGTCGGCCCCGACGACGGAGTGGATCGCGATCATCCCTTCGTGGGCCAACGGGATCACCGACGGCGACTCGAGCCCCGGCAGGAGGCCCTCGAGCTCGGGCAACATCGCCGCCGGCGCGTTCATCATGAGGTACTTGCGGCCGCGTGCGGCGATCACCGCGCTGAGCATCGTGTCGATCGACTCGAGCTGGGCGGTCCGCTGCTGGTGGGCGCCCGGGTTGGCGACGAGGATCGCCTCGGAGGCGAGCACGTCGCCGATGGGCCGCAGGCCGTTCATCACGAGCGTCGAGCCGGTCGAGACGAGATCGACGATCGCCTCGGCGAGGCCCAGCCGCGGAGCGACCTCCACGGCGCCCGAGATCGGGATGACGTCGACGGCGATCTGCCGTTCGGCGAAGAAGCGGCGCGCGGTGTTGGGATGGGCCGTCGCCACGCGGAGGCCGGCGAGGTCGTCGACGACCTGGTAGGGCGTGTCGGTGGGGACCGCTGCGGCGAGACGACAGCGGCCGTAGCCGAGCTCCCGGATGCGAGGCAGCTCGGCGCCGGTCTCGGCGAGGAGGTCGATGCCGGTGATGCCGAGGTCGGCGACGCCGTCCCCGACGAACTCGATCACGTCGTTCGTCCGCACGAACAGGATGTCGAGATCGAAGTTCTGGACGCGGGCAACGAGGCTCCGGTCGTGCTCCTCGAAGATCAGCCCGGCGTCGTGGAGCAGGTGCAGCGTGGGATCGACCAGCCGGCCCTTGTTCGGGATGGCGAGCCTCAGGCGGTCCCTCATCGCTCGGCGCCGGTGGGGTAGGGGACGCCGGCCGCCTGGGCGGCCTTGAGCCGGACCAGCGCCTCGCGATAGCCGCCCTCGCCGTGGTTGAGCCACGAGTTGATGCGGGTGATCGTGGCGGTGCTCGCGCCGGTCTCGCGCGAGATCTGGGCGTAGTGCAGCCCCTCGTCGAGCTTGCGGACGATCGACCAGCGCTGGGCCATGTCGTGGATCTCGTTGAGGGTGCACAGGTCGCGGAAGAAGCGCTCCGCGTCCTCGCGCGTCTCGAGACGCAGGATCGCGTCGAACAGCGCCTGCGCGTCGGCGGTTCGCCAGTCGTCAGCCATTCCCGGTCTCGCTCGCCCTCGTGTTATCGTGTTAACGTTTTAACGTGCTAACACGATAGCATAGTGGACGAGGGCGTGGCAAGCGACGAGTTCGAGGTCCTGGCGGCGATCGACCTGCGGGGCGGCCGCGTCGTCCGGCTCCGCCAGGGCGATTATGCCCGCGAGACCGAATACGGCGACGATCCGGTGGCGGTGGCCGAGCGGTTCGTCGACGGGGGAGCGCGCTGGCTCCACGTCGTCGACCTCGACGGCGCCCGCCTCGGCGAGCCCGTCCAGGTGGCAGCGATCCGGCGGATCGTCGGGGCCGTCGCCGGTCGGTCGTCGGTGGAGGTGTCGGGCGGCCTGCGGACAGTCGATGCGATCGAGACCATGCTCGGGGCCGGCGCCGATCGGGTCGCGATGGGGACCGCGGCCGTCGAGGACCCCGGTCTGGTCGCGGACCTCGTCGGCCGCCTCGGGCCCGACCGGATCGCGGTCTCGGTCGACGTCCGCGAGGGACTCGCGATCGGGCGCGGCTGGCGGCCCGGATCACCCGGCGTCGACCCCGAAGTGCTGCTGGCCCGTCTCGCCGCCGCCGGGGCTGCGACATTCGAAGTCACCGCGATCGAGCGGGACGGCGTGGCCGGCGGGCCGGACCTCGCCGGCCTCGAGCGGCTCGTCGGGCTCGGCGCCGGCTCGATCATCGCGTCGGGCGGCATCCGCGACGCAGCCGACCTGCGGAGCGTCGCGGCGGTCGGTTGCCGAGGCGCGATCATCGGGCGCGCCCTCTACGACGGGTCGCTCACGATCGAAGCGGCCGTCGCCGCGGTCCCGACCGGCGCCCGACCGGGTCGTCGGCCGCCGGGCGGCCGCCCACCGGCTCAGTGACCGGCGGTCTCGAGCTCCTTGCGATGCGCCTCGATCACCTTCTCGGCGACGTGCTGGGGCACTTCCTCGTAGTGGTCGAGTGTCGCCGTGAACGTCCCCCGGCCGTGGGTCAGTGACCGCAGCTCGGTCGCGTACGTGAACAGCTCCGCCTGCGGCACGTGGGCCGAAACGACCTGCGTGCCGTCGTCGAGCGTGTCCATCCCGAGCACCCGCCCGCGGCGCGTGTTGAGATCCCGGTTGACGTCGCCCATGTACTGCTCGGGCACCCGCACCTCGATCGCCATGATCGGCTCGAGGAGCGCCGGCTTGCACTCCATCACGCCCTTCTTGAGGGCCATCGAGGCCGCGATCTTGAACGAGAGCTCGTTCGAGTCGACCGTGTGGAACGAACCGTCGTAGAGGGTTGCCTTGAAGTCGCTCAGGGGGTAGCCGGCCAGGACGCCCTCGGCCGCGGCCTCGCGGATGCCCTTCTCGACACCGGGAAAGAAGCCCTTCGGGACCGACCCGCCGACCACCTTCTCGGCGAACTCCACGCCGGCGCCCGGGTTCGGCTCGATCTCGAGCCAGACGTGGCCGAACATGCCGTGGCCGCCGGTCTGCTTCTTGTATTTGCCCTCGACCTTCGTCGTGGTCCGGATCGTCTCCTTGTACGGGACGCGCGGCGTCTTCGTCACGATCGAGGCACCGAACTTGCGCTTGAGGCGCTCGCCGATCACCGCGATGTGGGCCTCGCCGGTCCCGACGAGGACCTGCTCGCCGGTCTCGGTCCGCTCCAGCCGGGCCGACGGCTCCTCCTCGAGCATCCGCTGGAGCGCCGCGCCCATCTTGTCCAGGTCGGCCTTGGTCTGGGGCTCGATCGCGACGGTCAGGCTCGGGGCGGGGAACTCGAGGGGCGGCAGGAGGATCGGCTGATCCTTCGTCGAGAGCGTATCGCCGGTCTCGGTTGCGGCGAGCTTCGCGACGGCTCCGATCTCGCCGGCCATGAGCTCGCCGATCGGCTCCTGATCCTTGCCGTGGAGCAGCAGAAGCTGGCCGATCCGCTCGTCTTCCTGGCGGTTCGCGTTCCAGGCGTGGGCCTGGCTGCGGAGCGTCCCGGAGATGATCCGGAGGTACGTCAGGCGCCCGACGAACGGGTCGGCCGAGGTCTTGAAGACGCGGGCAACGAGCGCGCCGGCCGGATCCGGGGTGATCGTCACCTCGGCGCCGGTCTTCGCGTTCTTCGCCGCGACAGCGGGCTCCTCGGCTGCGGTCGGCATGTAGCGGATGAACGCGTCGAGGAGGGCGGTCATGCCGATCCCCTTCGCCGCGCTGCCGACCAGGACCGGCGCGAGGACCGAGTCGCGGACGCCGCGGTGGAGGCACGCGTCGAGCTCCTCGTCGCTGATCTCCTCGCCCTCGAGGTACTTGGTGAGGACGTCGTCGTCGGCCTCGGCGGCGGCCTCGAGGAGCTGGTCGCGGCGGGCGGCCACCTCCGACTCGAGCTCCGACGGGATCGGGATCTCGACCTCGGCCTTGCCGTCGAAGCGCCACGCCTTGCGATGCACGAGGTCGACGTAGCCCTCGAACGACTCGCCCGCGCCGATCGCGATATGGAGCGGCGCGATCTTGCTGCCGAAGGTCGCACGGAGGGCGTCGAGCGCGGCCGTGGGGTTGGCATTCTCGCGATCGCACTTGTTGATGAAGAAGCAGCCGGCCCGCCCGGTCGAGCGGCCGAGCCCCACGGCGGTCTCGAGCCCGGACTCGACACTGGCCGAGGCGTCCATGACGAACAGGGCGCCGTCGGCGGCGGCGAAGCCCGAGATGACCTCGGAGACGAAGTCCGGGTAGCCGGGCGTGTCGACGAGCGTGATCCGGGTCGCGTCGTGTTCGAACGTCGCGACGGCCAGGCTCAGCGATTCACGGCGCTTCTGTTCCTCGGGTTCGTAGTCGAGGTGCGCCGTCCCGTCGTCCACCCTGCCGAGCCGCTGGATCGCGCCGGCCTGAAAGAGCAGGTGCTCGGCGAGCGTCGTCTTGCCACCACCCGCGTGGCCGGCCAGGACGATGCTCCGGAGGTGGGCTGGATCAACGGTCTTCATCGTCATCGACGGGTCGTACCTCACGACTGCGCGGTTGCCGGGACGATCGGCGAAGGGATCTGTGGGTGCGCTCGCGGGCCCGGCCGGGGAGGGCGCCGGGCGCGGTGGGGCCATGATAGTCGGCTATACTCCGGCCCGCGATGTCCGGACATTCCAAGTGGTCCACGATCAAGCGTCAGAAGGGGGCGAACGACGCCAAGCGGGGGGCGCTCTTCACGAAGGTCACCCGCGAGATCATGATCGCGGCCCGCCAGGGCGGCCCCGATCCGGACGCGAACTACCGGCTCCGCCTCGCGGTCGACAAGGCCCGTCGCCCGCCGATCAACATGCCGTCGGACAACATCAAGCGGGCGATCGAGCGGGCGACCGGAGGCGGCGAGGCCGAGCAGTTCGAGGAGATCGTCTACGAGGGTTACGGCCCCGGCGGCGTGGCGGTCCTCGTCGAGGCTCAGACCGACAATCGGAACCGGACCGCCGCCGAGGTGCGCTCGATCTTCGCGAAGGCCGGCGGCCAGCTCGCGGGTTCGGGCGCGGTCGCCTGGCAGTTCGAGCCGCGCGGCGTGATCGCGGTGCCGCGGAACGGGAGCGATGCCGACGACGTGGCCCTCGCGGCGATCGACGCGGGCGCCGACGACGTCGACACCGAGGACCCCGAGACGATCGAGATCTTCACGACGCCGGGCGACCTCGAGACGGTCCGCCGGGCGCTCGAGGCGGCCGGCGTGGCGGTCGAGTCGGCCGAGTCGACGATGGTCGCCAAGCAGACGGTCGAGCTTGACTCGGCGAAGGCCCGCCAGAACCTGCGCCTCGTCGAGCAGCTCGAGGACCTCGACGACGTCCAGCGCGTGACGGCGAACTTCGACATCCCCGAGGACGTCTTCGCCGAGGTTGCCGGGTGATCATCCTGGGCATCGACCCGGGAACCGCGGCCCTCGGCTACGGCATCGTCGAACGGAACGGCGGACGGCTCCGCGCGATCGACTACGGCTGCCTCGTGACGTCGCCGGACTCGGCGATGCCGGAGCGGCTCATGGCGATCCACACGCTTCTCGAGGAGCTCCTCGCGCTCCACGAGCCGGATCTCGTCGCGGTCGAACGGGTCTTCTTCAGCCGCAACGCCCAGACGGCGATGGCCGTCGGCCAGGCCCGGGGCATCGTCCTGCTCGCGGCGGCCCAGCACGGCCGGCCCGTGGCCGAGGCGACGCCGAACGAGGTCAAGAGCGCGATTGCCGGGTACGGCGCCGCCGACAAGGAGCAGGTCCAGCGGATGGTCCAGCTCGTCCTCGGGATGAGCGAGCTGCCGCGGCCCGACGACGCGGCCGACGCGCTCGCGATCGCGGTCTGCCTCGCCAACCGGGCCGGTAGCGTCGATCGGGCGAACGCGTCGGTGCTGGACCGGGCCGCGGTCGCGCCGATCAAGCGCGGCGAGTCCGGGTACGAGCGAGCGGTCCGCGAGGCGCTGGGCCGGGAGCGAAAGGCCGAGCGGCCGGCTTCGTGACGCCTGGTCCCGGACGCCTCGTCCACCGACGCGAGTGGTGGTACATCCCCGAGGCCGCCGCCGACCACCCGGACCGCGCTCGAATTAGCCTCCCGGGGCTTGCGGCGAGCGCGTTCGCGGCCGGGACGTTCACTCGGCAGCATGGTGCACCACCCCCGCCGGCAGCCGAGGCCCGTCGGGCGTGATCGCGTCCGTCGAGGGGCGGGTCGGGGCCGTGGCGTTCGACTCGGTCGTCCTCGAGGTCGGCGGGATCGGCTACCAGGTGTTCGCCTCGCCGGCCATCCTCTCGTCGGTCGTCCCGGGCTCGACCGTCAAGCTCCACACCTACCATCTCGTCCGCGAGGACCAGCAGGCGCTCTACGGATTCCGGACCGCGGAGGACCTCGGCTTCTTCACGCTCCTGCTGACCGTGACCGGCGTCGGCCCCAAGGTCGCCCTCGCGATCGTCGGCTCGCGCCCGACGCCCGATCTCCAGCTCGCGATCATGCAGCAGGATCAGGCCGTCCTGGTCTCGATCCCGGGCATCGGCAAGAAGCTCGCCGAGCGGATCATCTTCGAGCTCAAGGAGAAGGTGGCTGCGGCGGGCATCGCGGCGAGCGCGAGCGCCGTGGCGGGCGTCGGCGCGGCGGAGAGCGAGGTCGTCGCGGCGCTCCAGGCGTTGGGCTATTCGCTCGGCGAGGCCCGCGAGGCGTCGCGGATCGCCCTGGCCGACGCGACGATCGGCGGGACGCTCGAGGACCGGGTCAAGGCGGCGCTGCGGAGCCTGCTCCGCGAGTGAGTCTGGTCGCCGGACGGCGGCCGGCGTGGCCGGATCGAGCCTTCCTCAGCCGTTCGGCAGGATGATCCGCCACCAGACGACCGCTGCCGCGATGCCGCCGACGAGCGCGGCGGCGGCCCAGGCCCACGACGAGGCGGCCCGTTCGTGGGCGTCGGCGGCCGGCGCTCGCGCCTCACGCCGGGCGAGGATTGCCAGGACGACCGCGGCCAGGATCGGCCAGCCGAAGAAGGTCACAAACCGACCCATGATCGCGGTCCGGCACTGGTCGCCGCAGTAGTCGGCCGTGGCGTCCGCGAGCGGTTGCCCGAGTTGCGCGCCGAGCAGCGCCAGCCCGAACGTGAACGCGATGAGGAAGGCAACGTGCGACGCAAGGGACGGTCGGACGGCCCGGACGGTGGCGCCGGCGAGGATCAGCCCGACGACGAGGGGCGGCGGGGACAGCTCGGCCGGGAGTGCCCCGGAGCGCGGGAACAGCGCCACCTGGCGCGAGGTGATGAGGAGCAGCCACGCGCCGAGGAGGAGCGTCGCGAGGATCGCCCCTGCCAGTCGACCGGCGGCGCCGGGCAGGCATGGGCTCAACCAGCGATCCGGCGCTGCTTGATCCGCTTCGCGTCGCCCGCGAACGGGCCCTCACCGATCCCGTATGTCGTCACGATCGGCAGCATCGCCCCGGGGAACTCCGCGAGCGACGAGCGGTAGTCGCTGTTCAGCGCCGCGAGCCCGTCCCGTGATCGTTCCGCCGTCGCCTCGCGCCATGCCGCATCGACGCCGTCGAGCGTCGCGAGCTCGAGGGCGATCGACGGCCGAGGCGTCCCATCGGCGTCGTCGACCACCGAGAGCATGAACGAGTGGAGCCGGGGCGCGACGACCCGGTCCCGGTACAGGACGGTCTCGACGTCCTCGGGGTAGATGTTCGAGCCCATGACGCTGATCGTCGCGTCGCGCCGGCCGTGGATCCAGAGGAACGGCAGGGGGATCGGGCGGGCCCACGGCAGGGGTCCGCGCGGCCCGTGGACCTCCGGCGAGCCGTTGAGCCCATCGAGGTCGTACCCGTGCTCGCGGAGCACCCGCCGGACGTCGTCGTACGGCACGATCCCGCCCGCGTCGTGGACGTTGTAGCGGATCCTCGGCGCGAGCAGGTCGAGCCGCGAGACCGTGCAGACCACCTCGCCGAGCGCGTTGACCTCCATGTAGTGGATGAGCGGGTTGTACTGGAAGACCATCGGCAGGCGCGAGTCGGTGCCGAACAGCACCCGGCCGATGTCGGGCCGCGCTCGGGCCAGGCGGCGCACGGCGATCGAGACCGGCGATTCGCCGGCCATGCCGATCTCGATGTCGGTGGCGCCATAGCCGGAGTAGACCGACTCGAAGCGCTCGAGCAACACGTCGCGGAGCTCCTCGGTCATGCCCTCGCCGCCGACGAGGCCGTGAATCTCGTAGTCGGCCCACGGGAAGTCGCGCCGCCCGCCCTCGTCGAGCAGGTGCTTGAGGAATGGCGGGTAGCCCGAGATGAGGAACCGGAACGACGGCCCGAGGTAGGTCAGCGTCGAGAGGATCTTGTCGATGTCGGGCCCGACCGACTTGACGATGCCGTGGCGCATCATCCCGAGGCTCATGTTGAAGCCGGCCGCCCACGCGCCCATCGAGAAGGCGTTGATCGTCACGAGCGGCTTCGTCCCGAAGGCGTAGCGGGCGAAGAAGCCGATGTTCCGGTGGGCGACCTCGCGCTCCCGCCGGCCGCGGATCCAGTTGTACGGCGTGCCGGTCGAACCCGACGATTCGTCGATCGTCGTGCCGCGGTAGGCCACCGCCCCGCCGACGCAACGCTCGAGCAGGCCGTAGCGGTCGACGTAGTTCGCCTTGTCGGTCTCGGGCAGGCGGTCGAGGATGCCCAGCGGGAAGAGGCGCTCGACGTCGATGGCCTGGCTCTCGAGGAACGCGCGGTAGGCCGGCACGCGGCGGGTCGCCCGCCCGGCTGCCCGCTCGGCCCGGAGGCGGCCGCTCCCCCGCAGGAGGGGTGCCGGCGTGCCGATGAAGAGCGCCTTCAGCCAGCCGTACCGCAGCCCCACCGTCTTGAACGTGATGTCGAGCGGCATCAGCCAGATGCCGCGCCCGAATCCCACGAACGACGCGGCTCCCGCCC
>DASTVH010000221.1:0-2823 GCA_035759195.1 Candidatus Limnocylindrales bacterium | reverse complement strand
ACACCAATGGCCAAGATCATCGGCATCGACCTCGGGACGACCAACAGCGTCGTCGCGGTGATGGAGGGCGGCGAGCCGACCGTCATCGCCTCGGCGGAGGGCGGTCGGACCGTCCCGTCGGTCGTCGCCTTCACCAAGACCGGCGAGCGGCTCGTCGGCCAGCTGGCCAAGCGCCAGGCGGTCACGAACCCCGCCAACACCGTCTACTCGATCAAGCGCTTCATGGGCCGCCGCTGGGACGACCCGGAGACGAAGCGGGCAAAGGAGCTCGTCTCGTACGCGGTCGAGAAGGACCCCAAGAGCGACGGCGTCGTCGTGAAGGTCGCCGACAAGACCTACACGCCGCCCGAGATCAGCGCGATGGTCCTCCAGAAGCTCAAGGCCGACGCCGAGGCGTACCTCGGTGACAAGGTGACCGAGGCCGTCATCACGGTCCCGGCCTACTTCGACGACACCCAGCGCCAGGCGACCAAGGACGCCGGCCGGATCGCCGGGCTCGAGGTCCGCCGGATCATCAACGAGCCGACGGCATCGGCGCTCGCCTACGGTCTCGACAAGAAGCACGACGAGAAGATCGCGGTCTACGACCTCGGCGGCGGCACGTTCGACATCTCGATCCTCGAGCTCGGCGAAGGCGTCTTCGAGGTCAAGGCGACGAACGGCGATACGCACCTCGGTGGCGACGACTTCGACCAGCGCGTCATCGAGTGGCTCCTCAGCGAGTTCAAGAAGGACCAGGGCATCGACCTCTCGAAGGATCCCCAGGCGCTCCAGCGCCTCAAGGAGGCCGCCGAGAAGGCGAAGATCGAGCTGTCCTCGACGTCCTCGACCGAGATCAACCTGCCGTACGTGACCGCGGACGCGTCCGGCCCGAAGCACCTCGTCATGACGCTCACCCGGGCCAAGCTCGAGGAGCTCGTCCGCGACCTGATCGACAAGACGCGCAAGCCGGTCGAGGCGGCCCTCAAGGACGCCGGCCTCAAGGCGGGCGATATCGACGAGGTGATCCTCGTCGGCGGCCAGACCCGGATGCCGGCGGTCGTCGAGGCGGTCAAGGCGATGTTCGACGGCAAGGAGCCCCACAAGGGCGTCAACCCCGACGAGGTCGTCGGCATCGGCGCGGCGATCCAGGCGGGCGTCCTGGCGGGCGACGTCAAGGACGTCCTCCTTCTCGACGTGACGCCCCTCTCGCTCGGCATCGAGACGCTCGGCGGCGTCACGACGAAGCTGATCGAGCGGAACACGACGATCCCGACCTCCAAGTCGCAGGTCTTCTCGACCGCCTCTGACAGCCAGAGCCAGGTCGAGATCCGGGTCCTCCAGGGCGAGCGCGAGTTCGCCGCCGACAACAAGACCCTCGGGACGTTCATCCTCGACGGCATCCCGCCCGCCCCGCGCGGCGTGCCCCAGATCGAGGTGACGTTCGACATCGACGCGAACGGCATCCTCGACGTCAGGGCGAAGGACCGGGCGACCGGCAAGGAGCAGCAGGTCCGGATCACGGCCTCGTCGATGCTGAGCAAGGACGACGTGGACAAGATGGTCCGCGAGGCGTCCGAGCACGCCGACGAGGACCGCAAGCGGCGGGAGGAGGTCGAGACCCGCAACCAGGCGGAACAGCTCACCTATCAGGCCGAGCGGACCGTCAAGGACCTCGGCGACAAGGTTTCGGCCGAGGACAAGGCCGCGATCGAGAACCAGGTCGCGAGCCTGCGCGAGGCCCTCAAGGGCTCCGACATCGCCGCGATCACGGCCGGGGCGACGGCCCTCGCCGAGACCCTCAACCGCGTCTCGACGGCCGCCTACCAGGCCTCGGCCGCGGAAGGCGGCGGCGACGCCGGCAACGGCACCGAGGGCGAACCCACCGAGGGTGAGCCGGCCGGGGCCGCGACCGGTGGCGCCGGCGACGAGACCGTCGAGGGCGAGTTCAAGGAGGTCTGACCTCCGCTCCACACACGGGCCCGCGGCGAACGCCGCGGGCCCGTTTCGTCGTGTCGCCGCGGCCGCGCCCGCGGACCGACCCTGCCGCGCGGCGCGGGCCCTCCAGCGCTCGTTAGACTCCGGGTCGTGACTGCCCGCTGCGACTGCGCCCGCCCGTGACGCTGCGCGGCCGGCGACCGGGCGATCGGCGCGTCCGCGTCGAACGCACGACGCCGGTCGACTATCACCTGCCGTCCGCGAAGCGGGTGCGGCGGCCGCCGCCGCCGCCGGCGATCGTCCTCGTCGCCGGGTTCGCGATCCTCATCGCGATCGGGACCGTCCTCCTCATGCTGCCGGCGAGCTCGGCGGGCGGGGCCTGGACGCCGTTCGTCGAGGCCCTCTTCACCGCGACGTCGGCGGTCTGCGTCACCGGCCTCGTCGTGCTCGACACCGGGACCTACTGGAGCCCCTTCGGGCACGTCGTGATCCTCGGCCTCATCCAGGTCGGCGGGTTCGGGTTCATGACCGGTTCGACGGTCCTGCTGCTCCTGCTCCTCGGCCGCCGCACCGGGCTGCGCGACCGGGTCCTCGTCCAGGCCTCGACCGGCGTCCCCGAGCTGGGCAGCGTCACCGCCCTGATCAAGCGGATCGCCGCGTTCACGCTCGTGGCCGAGTCGCTCGGCGCCGTGGCCCTGACCGTCGCGTTCCTGGCCCGCGACCATGCCGCCGGCCAGGCGGCGTGGTGGGGCATCTTCCACTCGGTCTCGGCATTCAACAACGCCGGCTTCGACCTGACCGGCGGGTTCCGCAGCCTCAGCGGCTTCGCCGACGACCCATGGGTCCTCGCCCCGATCGCGGTCCTCATCGTCCTCGGCGGCCTTGGCTACGCGATCGTCGGCGACG
>DASTVH010000220.1:0-8176 GCA_035759195.1 Candidatus Limnocylindrales bacterium | reverse complement strand
CGGGACGCGCTCCGATTTCGGCCCGGCACCGCCTACGCCTACTGCTCGGATTCGTACTATCTGCTTTCCGAGATCGTGACCCGCGTCTCCGGTCGCGCCTACCGCGACTTCCTGGAGACCCGGATCTTCGAGCCGCTCGGCATGGCCGCCACGACGTTCGACCCCGCGGACGACGGTCCGTCGGCGCTCCGGCTCGAAGGCAGCGTCGGGCCGCCCGGCCTGCCCTACGACGTGCTCCTGGGCGGCTTCGTCTCCCTGCAGATGCCCGGCGGCGGCCTCTGGTCCACGCCCGACGACATCGCCCGCTTCGGTCGCGCGATGCTGCTGGGCGGCACGGTCGACGGGGTCCGGGTCCTTGGCCGCCCGTTCGTCGACCTCATGACCCGCCACCACACCGAGGGCATCCTCGAGATCGGCACCGGACGGAGGCCGACGTACGCCCTCGGCTGGTCCCGGCCCGGTCTCGGCCGTGGTTCGCCGGCGAGTCCCGCGGCCTTCGGGCACAGCGGCGCGACTGGCAGCATCCTGATCGTCGACCCCTCGTGGGATCTCGTCGTCGTCTACCTGCGCAACGAGTGGAGCGCCCCGATGACGACCGCGGAGGAAGCCGTCCAGGCGGTCTACGCGGCCATCGCCTGAGGTCGCCCGGTGCGGCGCGGCGGGTCAGCTCCGGTTCGAGCACGGCCCGGCGCGCCGCACCGGCCGGCGATCAGCTCCGCTCGAGGAACCCCTTGAGATCGTCCAGCCACGACCGCCACGCCACTTTCAGCCGTTCGGTCGACGCAGCGTCCGGGAGCTGCTCGTGAGTGACGTTGACCGCGGCCTTCGCGTCGCCCCTGGCGCTGACGAGGACGACGACTCGCGACGGCGGCTCGAGCCAGTCGAACCGGGCCGTATTCGCCGCGCGGGTCGGCCTCCTGGGCATCTCGGCATCGGGCAGCCAGCGCCGCCGATCGGCCTCGTCGGTGAAGGCGGCGAGGAGCCGGCCGGCCCCGACACCGATCGTGCGGTTCACGCTGAAGCTGAAACCCGCGGCGTTCTGGTGCGTTGCCCGCAGTCCGCGGGCCCGCTCGTAGGCGACCGTGATGTTCTGGGTCCACCACGGCGGCGCGCCCTGGACCTCGGACAGCCAGCGCGCAATCTGGGGATGCTTGCGCTCGACGGCGCCCCACGCGTCGAGGATCGCGAACCACTCCTCGTGGCTCTTGCCGGTCGCCCGGATCATCGCCTCGTCCGAGACGAGCGCCTCCGCCTCACTACCGGCTGGCGGCCCTGACTCGGCTGCGGCGGCCGGCTCGGGCTCCGTAAACGGGGCGACCGCCTTCCGGAGCAACTGGTGCCGGGCGGCCGTGTACGACTCGCCGGTCTTGGCCATGCGCGCGCGGACGCGCCCCTTGAATACCTTCTGGGTCGGCATCGTCAACGTCATCCTTCTCGCACGACGGCGCCTCCGGACTCACGCTCCGTGGCCCGCCGGAGAAGGGCGGACGATCCGTCCCGGGAAAGCGAGTTCCCCTTTGCCCCGTCGGGCCGGCGGCGTGAGCGCCGGATCGGGGTTCGGCGCGGGACGCGCCGTCAGGGACAGTATGGCTCGTCATGCAGCGAGGTCAAGGGCCCACGCCGAGCGGAACCTGCCGCCGATCGTGGACGTACGTCGACCCCGGGCCACCACATCCGGCCGTTGGTCGGGGCGCCCTGCCATGCGACGGTCCGCCCGATAGAGCGGATCGAAGCCAGCCCCCATTCCGGAGGTCGTCCCGTGCCCACGCCAACGCCCCGCAGGCTCCTCCCGATCGTCCTCGCCTACCTGCCGGTCCCGCTCGCGGGCGCGGCGCTGTCGGCCGCGTGGAACGTGGGTGCCTCGCCCGGCGGCGACGCGGACGACATGTTCCTGCGGGGCACGGCACTCACCCCGCCCCTCTTCCTTCCGGTTGCCCTCCTCGCCGGCGCGGCCGCGGCCCGCCGGCGGGGTCGCGCCGGCCGTGCGGGCGCCGGGATCGTGACGCTCGTCGGGGCGGCCTTCCTCGCCGGCAGCACGGCGAACCTGCCGAACGACTTCGCGGCCGCCCGGGCCGCCGGTTCGCCGCTCGTGCTGACGGCGGCCCTGGCCGCCGTCCACGTCGTGCTGTCGGTCGGGTTGCTCTACAACGCGGTGCCGACGCTGCTCGGCCGGGGCGCGACGCACGAGTCGGGCATCGCCGCGGCTTGATCTTCCGCCGCGTCAGCCGGCCGAGCGTCCGGAGGCGATCCGGCGACCCGTCAGAACGGGATCGACAGGCCCGCCGGGTCCGGCACGATCTCAAGTGAGGGGCCTGCGCCGGACACGCCGAACACGGCGTTGGCGGCGAGCATCACAGCGATCGCGACGGCGACCACGAGCAGGAGGCGGACGGACTCCGTGGACGACGTTACCCGCCGTCCGGGGACATGCTGAACGTGGGCCATGGTGGGCCTCCGCAGGGTCGACGAACACCACCAGGGATTTCGCGCGCTCCGGCGACCCTGTCCGGATCGTGCGTCGGCTCTCCACCGGCAGCAACGCCTACGCTCCGAATCGTCGATCGGATATGGGGTCGTGGCAAGTGCCGATGGGTGCCTTCGCGACCGCGAAACGGACCCACTCCGCGCTCAGGCAGGGGTTTGCAGCAGGGGGCTTTCCTGGACGGCCCAGCCGTTGCCGTCGGGATCGCTGAAGAAGAAGAACGAGTTGTAGTCGCCGCCCTTGCCGTCCTCCCAGCCGTTCTCGCCGACGTGGCGGATGGGGGTGACGTCGACGTCTCGCCCCACGAGCTCGGTATGGGCCGCCTCGATGTCGGCGACGCTGATCTGCATGCCCTGCAGGGAGCCGGGAACGGCTTCGCTGAGGCCCTTGCCAATGGAGATCGAGCAGGCCGACCCGCGCGGGGTCAGCTGCACGACCCGGAATGCATCGCTCGGGCTGTGATCGACGTCGACGTTGAAACCGAGCTGTTCGGCGTAGAAGTGCTTCGCGCGGTCCACGTCCGTCACCGGCACGACGACCAGTTCGAGCTTCCAGTCCATCTCGTTCTCCTTCGTGGGTTGGGTTGGCGTACTCATCCGACGGGGACGAGCCGCGCGAGGAGGGCGTCGAGCCGGGCGTAGCCGCTCTCCATGCCCTCGCTCATTCCGGATTGGACCATCGCGTCACGGGCCTCGACCGACTGGTACACGGAGTGAATCCGGGCGACGGTCCGGCCGTCCCGCTCCTCGAGCCTGAGGGTGTCGAGCGAGACCTGGCCCGGTGCGCCGTCGAACTCGAAGGTCTGGACCATCAGGTCCGGGGTCGGCGTGCCGTGGAACACGCCGTGGAAGCCGTACTCGGTGCCGTCGGGGTCGCGGTGGACGTACCGCCAGCGACCGCCGTCGCGAGCCTCGAACTCGCCGATCACCATCTCGTACTTCTCGGGCCCGAGCCACTGGACGAGGAGCTCCGGTTCCGTATGGGCCCGAAAGACCAGATCCCGCGGCGCGTCGAATTCGCGGCTGATGTCGATGAACGGGAGTCCGGCCTGCGCGTCGATCCTTGTCGTGGCCATCATCGATCCCTTTCCTGCTGGTCCGCCTGGAGCGCCGCAAGCAGCGCGTCGAGGCGTCGGTGGCGCTCGTCCCAGAATTGCTGGTACCGGGCCAGCCACTCAGTTGCGTCCCGCAGCGGCTCCGCCCGGAGGTGGCTCAGTCGGGCGGTCGCCCGCCGCCTCCGGGAGATCAGACCCGCGGTCTCGAGAACCTTGAGGTGGCGCGAGATCGCCGGCTGGGAGACGGCGAACGGCGCGGCCAGCTCGGCGACGGTCAGGTCGCCTTCGGTCAGCCGGGCGAGGATCGCGCGGCGCGTCGGGTCCGCAAGGGCGCCGAACACGGCACTGAGCTGATCTGGCATTTCATAACCACTGCGTTATGGAACGATGTGGTTATTGAAGCAGCGGGCGGCGAGTCTGTCAACCCCTACCAGACGTCGCCGCGTCGCCAGTCGCAGCTGATCGGGGCGTCGAGATCGAGCGGCGGGGACGACGGCGTCAGGAGGACGAGGATGTAGCCGTCCTCGTCGGGTGTCCGACGTTCGCCGTCCGGCGCGCGGACGGACGATGGCCCGCGCCACCTCAGCCAGCCCAGCCGCTCGTAGAAGGCGTGGCTTCCGGTGCCGAGGGCGCCGAGCTCGAAGTCGGCCCGGATGTCCGCGTTCACCTGGTTCATGATCCGCGTCCCAAGCCCCCTCCCCTGGCGGTCGGGCGCGGTCGCGACCGCCTCGACGTAGCCGGTTCTCAACGGCCGGCCGGCGACGTGCAGCTCACGCTCGACCAGCGCGGCATGGCCGACGATCTCGGCGTCGTCCTCGAGGACGTAGTGGACCCCGCCGAGCACGTGGTCCCAATCGTGGTCGCCGAAGCGATCCTCCGGATCGTCTCCGAAGGCCGTCTCGAGCAGTCCCCGGATCGCCGCCTTCTCGAGGGTGGTCAGCTCGCTCGTGGTCGTGCGGCGCAGCCGCAACCGGCCCGTGGAGCTCGACCCGGGCGGCACGGGCGACCTAGCCGCCGCGGGGCCGCGAGCGAGGCACGTGAGCGGCCCCGCGTCACGCCCGAACGGCGTCGGTCTCGGCCATGCGGGCGCGGACGAGCTTCGTGACGAGATCCTCGGGGATCGGCCGGGCCGGCGAGAACCGGATCGTGCCTTTCGACGTGTCGAAGCCCGCGAGCTCGTCGCGATGCGCCTCCATCACCGCCGGGCTCTGGACGAAGAACGAAAGATGGTTCTTCGCGGCCGCGAACGATACGAACGGGCGGCCGCGATACTTGAAGGACGGGACGCCGTAGCTGATCGTCTCGACGGCCTCCGGCGCGGAGGCCGCGATGATGCGGCGAAGTGCCTCGAGCGCCGATCGCTCGGCTTCGGGGAGCGCGGCGAGGACCGCGTCGACCTCCGGCGACCGGCCGGCGGCCGCGATTCGGTCAGTTCCCGCCATAAGCGTTGCCTCCTTCTTCGATCCAGCCTCCATCGTACGCGCGACCCCGGCACGCCGCGCAACTGCCAGGTTTCCCGGCGGCTATCGGCTGTGGACCGAGAGGATGTTTCCGGCCGGATCGCGGAACCAGGCGATGTCCGGTCCGAAGCCGCGCATGATGCCTTTGGCGTCGGTCCGGAGCTCCGGCTCGTCGTAGTGCTCGAACCGGATGCCGGCCGCGGTGAGCCGGTCCACCGTCGCCTCGAGATCGTCGACCGGGAAGTTCAGGATCGTATAGGTGGCCGGTTCATGATCCGGTTTGGGATAGACGAGGACCTGTTTGCCGCCCCCGATCGCGAGCTGGAGCATTCCGTTCGATTCGGTCACCTCCATCCCGAGAGTCTCGCGGTAGAAGCGCTCCGCCGCCGGGATGTCGTCGACGGCGAACCCGCTGTAGGCGTTCGTGGGATCGAGCATTCGGACGTCCTCCTGTCTGTCTTGGCCTTCGATGTACAGACTCTCCGATGGACCGGCAGTCATCGCCTCCGGTCAAACTGTGACGTTTTCGAGCCCGAGCCGGGTCCTCCGGCACTCGCGCGGACAGGGTCGGCGCTCCGACGATCGGCCCACGACGCTTCGCGTCGTCAACGCCCGACACGATCCGAGGTGCCATGACGTCCGAACCGGACACCACTCCCGCCCGGGCCGGCGTCGACCTGCGTTCCATCGCGGTCCTCGGCGGCTTCCTGGCCCTCTCCTTCGCCGTGGCGGCCGGTGGCAGCCTCGCGACGATCGCCAACGTCGACGGCTGGTACGCGGAAGCGGAGAAGGCGCCCTGGAGCCCGCCGAACTGGCTCTTCGGACCGGTCTGGACGGTGCTGTACGCGTCGATGTCGATCGCCGCCTGGCTCGTCTGGCGCGAGGGCCAGGAGGGACGCGCCGCCCGCGGCGCCGTCCGCAGGGCGCTGGCGATCTACCTCGGCCAGCTCACGCTGAACGCGATCTGGACGCCGATTTTCTTCGCGCTCTACCCGACGTTCGGCGTCGCGGCCCTTTGGACGGCTCTCGCCGTGATCGTCGCCCTCGACGTCGCCGTCCCGGCGACGATCCTGGCCTTCCGGCCGATCAGCCGGCTTGCGGCGTTGCTGCTGGTGCCGTACTGGCTCTGGATCCTCTTCGCGACGACCCTCAACTGGGCGGTCGCCACCCTGAACTGAGGGCTCGAGCGGCAGCCGCCGATCCCGCTCAGCCGCGAGGCGTATCGGCGTCGTCCGCGCGCCGTTCGCCGCCCTGGTCGGGCGGCTGCCACGAGTATCGGGCGTACCGCAGCTGCCGCTGCTGGAGCTCGTCGAGGCGGGCCTGGTCCTCGCGAAGGACCTCCAGTTCATGCTCTCGCTCGAGGGCGTCGGGGTCGACGCCGGACGAACTCACGTTGCCGGTCGATTCGGCCGCCGCATCGGGCTCCGCCACCGGCTCGGCCGAGCGGCCGCCCAGGAGCCGACGCAGGAATCCCATGCCGAACAGGCTACCGCGTCGGCCGCCGCGACGCGCGCGAGACGCCCTCGTTTGGGCGAGTAGTTGACAGCGCAACGATCTCCTGTAGGATGATCGTGTCTGGAACGAAAGGAAGCTGAGCAGGATGCAATTCGGGGTTTTCTCGGTCGGCGACGTCACGACCGATCCCACCACCGGTCGGACACCGAGCGAGGCCGAGCGGATCAAGGCGATGGTCGCGATCGCCCTCAAGGCGGAGGAGGTCGGCCTGGACGTCTTCGCCAGCGGCGAGCATCACAACCCGCCGTTCGTGCCGTCCTCGCCGACGACGATGCTCGGCTGGATCGCCGCCCGAACCGAGCGCCTGATCCTCTCCACGGCGACGACCCTCATCACGACGAACGACCCGGTCAAGATCGCCGAGGACTACGCGATGCTCCAGCACCTCGCGGACGGCCGGATCGATCTCATGATGGGCCGCGGCAACACGGGCCCGGTCTATCCGTGGTTCGGGCAGGACATCCGCAACGGCATCCCGCTCGCGATCGAGAACTACGCGCTCCTCCACCGGCTGTGGCGCGAGGACGTCGTCGACTGGGAGGGCCGCTTCCGGACGCCACTCGTCGGGTTCACCTCGACGCCGCGCCCGCTCGACGGGGTCCCACCCTTCGTCTGGCACGGCTCGATCCGGAGCCCCGAGATCGCCGAGCAGGCGGCGTACTACGGCGACGGCTTCTTCGCGAACCACATCTTCTGGCCGAAGGAGCACTTCCAGCGCCTCGTCAACCTCTATCGCACCCGGTTCGAGCACTACGGTCACGGCCGCGCGGACCAGGCGATCGTCGGTCTGGGCGGGCAGGTGTTCATCCGCCGCAACAGCCAGGACGCGATCCGCGAGTTCCGGCCCTACTTCGACAACGCGCCGGTCTACGGCCACGGCCCCTCGCTCGAGGACTTCACGGCCCAGACGCCGCTGACGGTCGGGAGCCCGCAGGAGGTCATCGACCGGACGCTCACGTTCCGCGAGACGTTCGGGGACTACCAGCGCCAGCTCTTCCTCGTCGATCACGCCGGCCTGCCGCTCACCACGGTCCTCGAGCAGCTCGACTTCCTCGGTGAGATCGTGCCCGTGCTCCGCCGCGAGCTCGACGCGCTCCGGCCGGCCCACGTGCCCGACGGCCCGACCCACGCCGCGCGCAGGGTCGCGACCCCGACGGCGGAGCTCGCCCCCGTCTCGGGCTCGGCGGGGAGTGCCGCGTGACATCGCAGGGCGAGCGGACGCTTGTCGCTGTGACGGCGGGCCTCGGCCAGCCATCCTCGACCCGTCTTCTGACCGATCGCCTCGTCGCAGCCACCCAGGTCCGGCTGCGGGAGCGCGGCGTCGAGCCCCGGACGCGGACGATCGAGCTGCGCGAGCACGCCCAGGATCTCGCCAGCAACCTTCTGGCCGGCTTTCCGAGCCCCTCGCTCCGCGAGGCGATCGATTCCGTCGTCGCCGCCGACGGCCTCATCGCGGTGACCCCGATCTTCACCGCGTCGTACAGCGGGCTGTTCAAGACGTTCTTCGACGTCCTCGAGCAGGACGCGCTGGCCGGCAAGCCGGCGTTGATCGCGGCGACGGCCGGGACGGCGCGGCACTCGCTGGCCCTCGAGCACGCCCTGCGCCCGCTGTTCGCCTACCTGCGGGCAGTCGTGGTGCCGACCGCGGTCTTCGCCGCGACCGAG
>DASTVH010000219.1:0-3482 GCA_035759195.1 Candidatus Limnocylindrales bacterium | reverse complement strand
GCGGCTCCGGGGCCCCGGAGCCGGCTTCCTGCTCGTGGCCGGCGCGGAGGACGACCGCCTCCGAACGCCCGACGGCGTGCCGCCCGGGCCCCTCGATGGGGTCACGGCCGGGAACGGCATCGTCGGCGGGCTCGGCGAGGGTGAGCCCGAGATCGTCAACGGGCCGGCCGCCGACCCGCGGGCCAGCGCCGACGAGCGGGCGCTCGGCGCGATCGTCGTCGCCCCGCTTCGGGCGAAGGGCCGAGCGATCGGCGTCATCGGCGTTGCGAGCGCGGAGCCACACGAGTACCGGGCGGCCGATCTCAAGGTGCTCGCCGCGATCGCGGCCCTCACCGGCCCGGCGATCGACGCCGCGCTCGCCCGCGAGGCGGAGTCCGACGTCGGCGTCGGCTGAGCCGTCGGCGATGCGCCCGGGCCGCGTTCGCCCCCTCGAGATCGTCGTCGCCATCGGCGGCTCGATCGCGGTCCTCCTGCTCCTGGCCCAGCGGCCGCCGGGCTGGGAGACGGCGGCCCTCGTCGGGGCGACGCTGCTGCCGGCCGCGCTCGTCCTCTACGGCGGGGTCGCCCTCCGCCGAGCGCGCGAGTCGCGGGCGAAGGAGACGCTCCTCGCCGAGCAGCGGGCCGCGCTCGCCAGCGAGGCCGACGATCTCGGACGATCGCGGGCCGAGCTCGGGAGCCGCCTCGCGGAGCTGGTGGCCCTCAACGAGCTCGGAATCGCGCTCAGCTCGACGCTCGACCTGGACGAACTGCTCGACCGGGCGCTCCGGGCGGTCGTCGGCCACCTGCCGTTCGACCGGGCGCTCGTCCTGCTCGTCGACGACGAGGGACGCAGCCTCGGGCACGGCCGGAGCATCGGCGGGTCGGCCGAGGTCGAGGCAATCGTACGCGGCTTCGGCGTCGACCTGACCGAGGAGCGCTCGACGCTCGTCCAGCTCGCTCGGGCGGAGGGCCCGATGGTCTTCCGCGACGTCGACGCCGACCCGTACGAGCCGAACCGGGCGTTCGCGCGGATGCTCGAGGTCACCTCGTTCCTCGGCACGCCGCTCGTGACCCGGGGCCGGACGGTCGGCGTCCTCGCCGTCGACAATCGCCTGTCGGGGCGAGCCGTGGAGCGCTCGATGGGCCCGCTCCTCTTCACCGTCGGCAACCTGCTGGCGGCCGCGGTCCAGAACGCCCGCCTCTACGCCGAGATCGAGGAACAGAACCGCGAGCTCGAGGCGCGCGTCGCCCGGCGGACCGCCCAGCTGGCCGACGCCACCGAGGAGGCCCAGGCGGCGCGCGCATCGGCCGAGGCGGCGAGCGCGACGAAAAGCGCCTTCCTCGCGAACGTGAGCCACGAGCTGCGGACGCCCCTGACCTCGATCCTCGGCTTCACGAAGCTCGTGCGGAAGCGGCTCGACGAGGTCGTCCTGCCGGCCGTCGCCGGGACGCCGGCGGCGGCTCCGGCGTCGGCCGAGCCGCCCGATCCGAAGCTCGGGCGGGCCGTCCGGCAAATCCGCGAGAACCTCGAGATCATGGTCGCGGAGGGCGATCGGCTGACGGCGCTCATCAACGACGTCCTCGACCTCGAGAAGATCGAGGCCGGTCGGATGGAATTCCGCCGCGAACCGCTCGACGTCGGCGAGGTGGTCGACCAGGCGCTGGCGGCGACTGCCGCCCTCTTCGAGACGACCGGGTTGATCCTGCGGCGGGAGATCGCGGCGGGGATCCCGACCCTCCTTGGCGACCGGCACCGCCTCATCCAGGTGGTCATCAACCTCGTCTCGAACGCGGTGAAGTTCACGGCCCGCGGCTCGGTCACCGTCGGGGTACGGCGGACCGGGGACGAGGTCGTCGTCTGGGTCGCCGACACCGGCACCGGCATCCCGGAGGAGGACCGGGCCCGCGTCTTCGAGGTCTTCGCCCAGTCCGGCGACACCCTGAGCGACACGCCGCGGGGAACCGGCCTGGGCCTGCCGATCTCGCGCCAGATCGTCGAGGCGCACGGCGGCCGGCTGTGGCTCGAGAGCACGGTCGGGGTCGGGTCGACCTTTTCCTTCAGCCTGCCGGTCGCGGTCGACTGATGGAGCTGCGGCGCCTCGGGCGGGCCGGGCCGGACCTGCCGGTCGTCGGCCTCGGGACGTGGCGGGTGTTCGACCTGGCGCCGGGTCGCGAGGCGGTCGCGGCCGCGGTCGTGGATGCGGCCCTTGGCGCCGGCGTCCGGGCCATCGACAGCTCGCCGATGTACGGCCGGGCCGAGGAGGTCGTCGGGGGCGCGATCGCTGCCCGGCGCGCCGACGCATACGTCGCGACGAAGGTCTGGGCGGCGACAGTCGACGAAGGGCGTGTGCAGTTCCGCCGGCAGCTCACCTGGTTCGCTGGTCGCGTGGACTTGCTCCAGGTCCACAACGTCGTCGGCTGGGAGGCCCACCTCGAATGGATGGAGTCCGAACGCGACGCCGGCCGGATCGGGACGCTCGGCGTCACCCACTACCTGCCGAGCGCCTTCGGCGAGATCGAACGGGCGATGCGGACCGGCCGGATCGGCGCGATCCAGGTGCCGGTCAACCCGGTCGAGGGGCCGCGGGCCGAACGGCTGCTGGAGCTGGCCGCGACGCTCGGGATCGGCGTGCTGGCGATGCGGCCGTTCGGCCAGGGTGGGCTGCTCCGGGCGCCGTTCCCCGACGCCCTCGCCGACGCCGGCCTGAGCGGCTGGCCCGAGGCGCTGCTGCGCTGGACGCTCGCCGACCCGCGAGTGACGGTCGCGCTGCCGGCGACGGAGTCCGCCGCCCACGCCCGCGCGAACGCCGCGGCCGGGTCCGCTCCGCCGCTCGAGCCGGACCTACGGACGCTCATCGGTCGCCTGGCCGCAGGCGACGACTGAGGGCTCGATCTGCGCCGGCCGCCCGCTCGGCGCCCAGATCAGCCGAGCCGCGACGCGTAGAGACGATCCCCGGCCACCGTCGACCAGGCGAGCCCGTCGCCGGCGGGCATGGGGCGCGTCGGGTCGCTCAAGCAGGTGAGCCAGGCATTGGACCGCGCCGGGAAGCGGGCCGCAAGCAGGTCCCGGAGCTCGCGCACGGTCGACCGGTTGCGGGTCGTGGAGCGCAGCACGAGGAGGCCGGCCACCGTCCAGCCCGGCCCGACCTCCCGCCTGACCGCCGCCACCTTGTCGGCGAGGCCGCGCATCGCGTCGCCGCCGTCGGTGAGCAGGTCGACGACCTCGATGACGGCGACTTCCCGCCGCGCCGCCCGCTCCAGCTCGACGTCGATCGATCGAGACCGACGGGCAAGGGGATCGACCGGCCGCTCCGGGCGGGCGACCCAGCCGCCGTCCCGGGCCAGGGCCACGACGAGCTGCTGGCGGCGCAGATGCTCGATGTCGCGCGGCAGGTCCGCACCGGGCATCGCCTCGAGGAAGGTGGCGAGCTGCGCGTCGACCGCTGCGGCGCACGAAGCTAGGGTCTCGAGCGACGCGTGGATGGCTCCGCCGCGCTCGAGCC
>DASTVH010000218.1:0-6037 GCA_035759195.1 Candidatus Limnocylindrales bacterium | reverse complement strand
GGGCGCGCCGCCTGCCCGGCCGCCACGATCCGACTCGCCATGACTCGCACCCTCCGCCCGACGCCCGCGGGCTCATCGGCGCAGCACCCTCGGCATCCTCACAGGCCCGGCGTGGACGGGCCAGAGACGGAGGTCACCGATTCGCGGGACCGCCGGCTCCGTCAGCGGATCGCTGCGCTCTCGCGTCAGCTCTCGGTGACCGAGCGTGCCGGTCATGTCGGGCGGTAAGCTCGAGGCCGGGCCGCGACCCGGCGGCGGCTTCGGCGTCCGCGCCCGGCTTCCGATCGAGGGCAGCCCGTGATCCGCGTGCTGCTGGCCGACGGTGAAGGACCACGTCGGCCGCATCATGGGAAGCTCGACGTCCGCGACCGGGCCCAGGTCGTCGTGGCGGCCTACGAATCGGGGCTCATCAGGGCGGGCCGCGTCGAGGCCGGTCCGGCGGCCCCGACTCTAGGGTGAGTGCGCCGGCCATACCCGATCCACACCCAAGGCAGGAGGAGCCACCCCATGCGCTTCCGGACGACGATCGAGCAGAGCGGCCCGAACACGACCGGGATCCCGGTTCCGGAGGAGGTCGTCGAGGCGCTCGGAGCCGGCCGCCGACCGGCCGTGACGGTATCGCTGAACGGCCACTCCTACCGCAGCACGATCGCCGCCATGGGCGGGCGGCCGATGATCAGCCTCAGCGCGGAGAACCGGGCCGCCGCCGGCGTCGCCGGCGGCGACGAGGTCCAGGTCGAGCTGGAGCTCGACACCGCCCCCCGCGAAGTCGCGGTGCCGAGCGACCTGGCAGCGGCCCTCGACGCGGATCCCGATGCGCGAAGGACGTTCGACCGGCTTTCGTACTCCAACAAGTCGTGGCACGTGCTCCAGGTCGCAGGAGCGAAAACCGACGAGACGCGTCAGCGCCGGATCGCCAAGTCAGTCGCAGCTCTCCGCGAGGGACGCCCCCGCTGATCGTTGTCGCCGTTCGTCCGGAGTTCGGTCAGACCGATTCGGGTGCGTACGTCAGCGACAGGACCCCGGTCGAGAGCGTTCGCGAATCGAGGAGCTTCAGCGGCACGCGATCGGTCCCGTCCGGGAAGAGCCGCTTCCCTGCGCCCACGACGATCGGGTGGACGAGCAGCCGCAGCTCGTCGACCAGGCCCTCCCGGAGCAGCGAACGGACGAGCGTGCCGCTCCCGACAATGGAGATCGTGCCACCCGGCTGGCGCTTCAGCTCGGCGAGCCGCGCCGACACGTCCCCGCCGATGACCGTCGTGTTCTGCCAGGTCGGCTCGGTGAGGGTCGTCGAGGCGA
The DNA here is from genome assembly GCA_035759195.1 of Candidatus Limnocylindrales bacterium. Lineage (GTDB taxonomy): Bacteria > Chloroflexota > Limnocylindria > Limnocylindrales > CSP1-4 > CF-46. The sequence continues at coordinate 4,738 of DASTVH010000218.1, read as the reverse complement.
CGAGCTTCGGGGTCCCGTTCATCACGGCGGCAAGCTCGTCGTCGCTGCTCGGCCAGTAAGCGGCGAACTCCTCGTAGGTCCGCCGGCCGAGCAGCATCGTGTCCGACTCGGCCTGCTGGGCGCCGACGATGGCGCCCATCTCGTCGTTGAAATAGGGGAAGTGCCATTGCTCGGGCGCCTCCACGACGCCATCGAGCGAGATGAACAGTCCGGCCGCGATCTTCCTCATCGAATGCTCCTTGTCGATCCATGCCGGCGGGTGGCCGGCGGGCGGTCCTCGTCGAATTCCGAGGTCTCACAAGGAAGTCGGATCAGCGACGGAGTCCTCGACATCGGAAGCCGCTGGAGCGGCGAGTTGTGGCCGCTCGATGGCGCGGCGTCGGGGTTCCCGGCGAACGGGGAACGCACGGCGCCCGCCGGAAGACCGGCGGGCGCCAAAGACAGCGCTGGTGCCGACCGCGTTCAGCCGGCGAAGAACTCCCGGAGGGCGGGCACGAGAGCGTCGGGAGCCACATTGTGGTCCTGGCCGTCGAGGACGACGTGCCGGGCGCTCGGGATCAGCTTCACGATCGCCTCGGCGGCCGGCGCCATGAACGGCATGCTCGACCCGCCGGTCAACACGAGTGTCGGCACGGTGATCGTCGCGATGCGGTCGGCCGGCAGCGAGTAGTCGCCCATGATCTCGGCGTCGTACGCGAGCGTGTGAGCGATCTTCTCCTGGCCCGCCCAGAACGGCTGGGTCCGCGCCCAGGCGATGAACTCCGGAGGCATCCCGACGACCTTGCCCATAAAGAACTCGACGGCCTCGCCGCGCCGTCCCTCGCCGACGAGCCGGCGGTACGTGGACGCCGTGTCGGCCGGCGGTGGGGTGAACCGCTCGTCGACGAAATAGGGCGGCTCCCAGACCGCGAGCCTCGTCACCGGCAGTCCGCTCGCGGTCGCCAGCATGGCGAGCGCGCCGCCGGACGAAGAGCCCCACAGGCCGGCCGGTTCGCCGGCCGCCTGAATGACCGCCGCGATGTCTTCGATCTCGCGTTCGATCGCGTACGGCTGGGTGTCGCCGCTGTCGCCCCGGCCGCGCCGATCGAAATTGAAGACCGTGAAGTCAGCGGCGAGGAGTTGCGCGTAGCCGGCGTCGGCCTGGCGATCGACCGAACCGCCGCAGACGAGGACGACCGGCGGGCCCGACCCGAGCCGGTCATAGGCGATTGTCGTGCCGTCCCTCGAGGTGACCGTTTCCATGGGTTCTCCTTGGCTGGGCGGGCCGGGATCCGGCGCCTCTCGATGCATGGTCGGAGCGGGCGCGGCGCAATCGACATCGGCCAGCGGCGACTCAGCCGTCGCCCGGCCACTCGATCTCGCCGGAGCACTCTGGGCACTCGAGCGCAAGAAACCGAAGCCACTCGACGGCCTCGGACGGGTCGACGAGGCCGCCGGCCTCCGCCGCGTGGGACGTGACGCGCGGCGCGCCGAAGCGGTCGAGGATGAGCACGACGGCGTCGCCGGCCGGGACGTCGACGTGGGCGGCGAGAACTGCCTTCCACGCGCCGCCGGGATCGGCCGCGAGGGTCGCCCGGGCGTCGAGCGCCGCATGCCACTCGCGCGCCGCCTCGTCGTCGCCCGGCACGACGCTTACAGCGACCGCGTCCGCGTCGGCCAGCTCCTCGTGACGGGCGGCGAGCTGGCGGGCATACCCGAGGCACGGCAGGCACGCCGCCCCGTGGCCGAGGAAGAGCGCCGTCTGGCGGCGCCGGCCGCTGGCCATCGAGAAGTGGGCGAGCCGGGGAGCGGGCGGGAGCGCCCGGGGGATCGGGCGCGTGGTCAGCTCGCCGTGGAGCTGGGTCGCTCCGGGGGGCCGCACGGCATGACCAGCTTCGGCCAGGAGCTCGCCGAGGCGCTCGAGGCTGGGCTCCGCGGCCGCGCTCCGTCCGTCGCCGACGACGACCGTCGGCGTGACCCGGTGCCCGCCGTTGAGGTCCCTCGTTCGCTGCGCTGCACCCGGATCGGCGTCGACGTCCACGTCGCGAAACGGGATCCCGAGCGCCTCGAGCCGGCTCCGGACGATCGCGGTGTCCTCGCACGTGGTCGAGCCGAGGACCTCGATCGGAAGCGGAGAGAACCCCTTCGTCGGGTCGCGGTCTACCGTGATCTCGGTCGGCACGGTCCTCTCCCTGCGGAACGTGGTCCCCCGATGCTACCTCGCAGCGGGCGAGCGAGCCGCCGCACCATGGATTCCTGCGTCGACCGTCATCGCCGTGGCGAGCCGGTCGATTCCGAAAGCGAACGCCCGGTCCACGTCGCCCCCGAGGCGGAACGCCCCCGCGAGCTCCATGCTGATGAAGCCGTGGGCCCAGGCGACGACGGTCCGCGCCGCCTCGAGCGCGTGGTCGGGACCGGCGAGCTCGGCGGCCGTGCGGACGATCGAGCGGCTGGCTCGGGCGTTGAGGTCCGGGTCGACGCGCGACGACTCGGGCAGGCGAGCGAAGAGCAGGCCATACGTTTCGGGCCGCGACCGCGCGAACTCACGGAACGCGTACGCGAGCGCGGCAAGATCTCGCCTCGGATCGCCCGACCCGACGACCGAGTCCAGCCGGTCCGTCAGCTCGCGGAGCGATCGGTCCACGATGAGCCTGACGAGGTCGCCCCGATCCCGGACCCGCTTGTAGAGTGACGGTGCCCTGATCCCGACGGCTGTCGCGACCCGCTGCATCGTAAGGCCCTCGAGGCCGTCGGCCTCGAGGATCGCCTGGCCGGCGGCAACGATCTCGTCGAGCGACGTGCGGGCTGGCGTCGGCATTCACGGCTCCTGGCTGAAGGCTATTGACAATAGCGATGATGGCTAGGTACAGTAGCCATCACGGCCCGATCGTACATCGCGCCGGGCCCATCTGGCAACTCCATCTCGCACCGGAAGGAACTCGCGATGCGTCTCGCCCCCAACCTCCACCTCGTCGGCAACGGCACGGTCAACAGCTTTCTCGTCGAGGAATCCGGTGGCGTCACGGTCGTCGACGCGGGGCTGCCCGGCATGTGGAAGGAGCTCGAGGCCGAGCTCGCCTCGATGGGCCGCTCCCCGGCCGACGTGCGCGCCCTCGTCCTGACCCACGGCGACACCGATCACATCGGCTTTGCCGCCCGGCTCCACCGCGAACACGGCGTTCCGGTCTTCGTCCACTCGGCCGACGTCGCGCGAGCCCGCAAGGAGACCGCCAAGCCGAACTCCGGCTGGGGACCGGTGAAGGTCGGTCCGCTGCTCGGGTTTCTGGCCTACTCGGCGATGCGCGGAGGGCTGCGCATCCCGCCGGCGACCGGGCTCGTGACGCTCGACGGCGACGCCACCCTCGACGTTCCCGGCTCGCCTCGGATCATCCACCTGCCCGGCCACACGCCCGGCAGCGTCGCGATCCACGTGCCCGCCGTGGGCGCCGTGTTCCTCGGTGACGGGATGACGACCCGCAGCGTCCTGACCGGCGAGCGGGGTCCCCGGCTCGCCCCGTTCACGCTCGACCCGGCGCAGGCCCTCGCCTCGCTCGCCAGACTCGACGACGTCGATGCGACGTGGGTCCTGCCGGGCCACGGAGAGGCCTGGAACGGCGGCCTGGCGGCGGCGCTCGACGAGATCCGGCGAGCCGCCGCCCTGAAGCCGGCCGCCTGAGCCGCAGGCGCCGTCGTCGGGCGCAAGGCCTCGGGCGCTGTCGTCGGACGCAAGGCCTCGGAGGCGCCCGGATCAGTTGCCCCGGCTGTACCAGATCGAGCCCGGCGTGTCGTAGTTGAGGGCTTCGCCGAAGATCGCCTGAGTGGCGCCGAGGTCGTCGATGTCGAGTTCGTAATAGTCCCCGAAGGGAAACTCGAAGCCGTCGGGCGTGATGTAGCTGAAGCCCTCGACGAACGTCGAGATGTCCGCCTCCGCCGACCAGCTCGCCCCGCCGTCGCCACTCGAGCGGTGGTAGACGTTCCAGATCGAGCCACCTGGTACACGCGCGTCCATCCAGCTGATCCGGACGTCGCCCTGGCCCCGGGCGGCGACGGCCGGGAATGCGTGGGGTGATCCGGCCGGTGCGGCCGACACGTCGAAGCGCGGCGACCAGCTGGTCCCGCCGTCGGTCGAGCTCGCGAACCAGACCCGGTTCGGGCCGCCCTTCTGGTCGGTCGGGCCGGCGTTCCAGAGGCCGTAGAGCGTGCCTTCGTCGTCGGACGCGAGCGTCAGCTGGGCGCCGAGGAAGGCCCAGCCGCAAAGGTCGGCGGAGCAGTCGGGGGGCGAGCCGGACGTGTCGACAAGTGTGTCGGTCCAGGTCGTCCCGCCGTCCCGTGACGTGCCGACGTAGAGGTTGACCGGCCCCTTCGCGACGCCGTTCTGCTCGTAGCCGGCCCAGCCGAAGTGGACGTCGCCGTTCGGCGTGACAGTCCCGCCGCCGGCCAGGGACCAGCCGAGCTTGCCCTTGCCGGTCGTCTGGGCCTTCACCGAGGTCCAGCTCGCCCCGCGATCGTGCGAGTAGGAGACCCAGATCGTCTGCGAGTGATTGTAGGCGACATACACGTCGTCGCCGCGAACGGCCAGGATCGGCTTGTCGGTGCCCGCGTTCGTATGGTCCACGGCTCGGATCGTCCAGGTCGCCCCGAAGTCGTCGGACCGGGCGACCATCGTGTCGCTCTTGTCCTTCTCGATCCAGGCCGCCCAGACGGTCCGCCCGTCGACCGGGTCCACGGCGATCTGCGAGTCCCAGCCACGCTGGCCCGG
>DASTVH010000217.1:0-3158 GCA_035759195.1 Candidatus Limnocylindrales bacterium | reverse complement strand
CGACGCCCCAGTGGGAGACGTCGAGAAGCGTCACGAGGAGCGGCGGGATCCACGAACGGCGGAACGAGAAACGAAGGCGGCGACCGTCCGGGAGCGGTGCGTCCGGTGGACGGAGACGCAACGGGAACAGGAAGAGCATCGCCGCCCCGGCGACGACGAAGGCGGCGACGACGAGGGTGACCGTCGCGAGCGAGCGATCCGTCCCCAGAATCGCCAGGGACAGCGGCGGCAACGCGACGAGGGTGAGCGTATGGGCGCTGCCGACGAACGCGAGGCCGAAGCCCCGCCGCTCCCCGGGGAGCAGCCGCGGCACGAGCGACAACGCGGCCGGCAGCGTGAGCGCGATCCCGATCCCCTGGCTGATCCGGGCGACGATGAACGGCAGGCGGTCGACGGCGGCGTCGACCCCGGGCAGGAGCAGGACGACCGCACCGACGAGGTACGCCAGGGCGCCCGCGCCGAGCAGCCGCAGCCCGCCGAACCGGTCGACGAGCGCGCCGCCGAGGAACGCGGCCGGAACCTGGATGAGCGCCGCGACCCCGACGATCAACCCGATCTCGGAGTCGGCGACACCCGAGCGAGCGAGCGCCAGCGGGAGCGAGGCGGTGAACCCGTGGAACCCGGCCTGCATGGCGAACAACGCGAGCGAGAGCCGGTAGAGCATCGGGGCCATGATCGCCGAAGACCCACCGGCCCGACCGGGCCGACAGGTCGGGCGACCATGGGAGACAGGTACGGTCGGGCCCCGGCCCGAGGTCGGGGTTGCGCCGAGGCACCGCGGGCCGTCACCCTGTAGCCATGGCCGGACGACCCCGCCGCTCCCCGTCCACCCCCCAGCCCCGCCTCGGCGCCGTTGCGAGCGTGCTTGCCGCGACGATCCTCGCGGTTACGGCCGCCCCGGTCGCTGCCGCGGACTTCCCGGGCCGCGACGCGATGTACCACAACTACGCCGAGATGGTCGCCGACATCAAGGCCGTCGAGGCGGCCAGGCCGGCGATCGTCGACGTGTTCTCGATTGGCAAGAGTTACCAGGGTCGAGACATCTGGGCGGCCAAGGTCAGCGACAACGTGGCGACCGACGAAGCCGAGCCCGAGATCATGTTCGACGCGCTCCACCACGCCCGCGAGCACCTGACCGTCGAGCAGGCTCTGTACCTGCTCCACCTGCTCGCCGACAACTACGCATCGAACGCGACGATCAAGGGTCTCGTCGACAGCCGCGAGATCTGGATCATCTTCGCGGTCAACCCCGACGGCGGTGAGTACGACCTGACGTGCACCGGGAGCGCCCGGCCGCCGTACTGCGCGTGGCGCAAAAACCGCCAGCCGAACGCGGGATCGAGCTACGTCGGGACCGACCTGAACCGCAACTACGACTATCGATGGGGCTGCTGCGGCGGTTCGTCGGGGGCGACCTCGTCGATCCTCTACCGTGGGAGTGCGCCCTTCTCCGCCCCGGAGACGCGGGCGATCCGCGACTTCGTGAACAGCCGGATCAAGAACGGCTATCAGCAGATCCGGGCCCACGTCACGTTCCACACCAACGGCCAGTTGATCCTCTGGCCGTACGGCTACACGCGGACGAACCTACCCTCGGACATGTCGGCCGACGACCACGCCACGTTCGTCGCGATGGGCAAGGCCATGGCCGCTCGCAACGGCTACAAACCCCAGCAGTCGAGCGACCTCTACATCACCGACGGCGACCAGATCGACTGGATGTACGGCGTCCACCGGATCTTCTCGTTCACCTGGGAGCTCTATCCGCCCGAGACATCGACGGTCTGGGGCGACCACAACCCCGCCGACGAGAACATCGCCCCCCAGACTGCCCGGAACCGGGACGCGCTCCTCTATCTCATCGACGTCGGCGGCTGCCCGTACCGGGCGATCGGGCGCACGCAGACCCACTGCGGGCCGTTCGGCGACGACTTCGAGATGTACCGGCCCTGGGCGACGAACTCCTACGGACTCGACACGGCGACCGCCGGGCAGTGGGTCCGCCGCGACCCCGGTCCGACGTTCTCGGGCGGCGTGCCCATCCAGCTCGGGACGACCTATTCGGGTGCTCAGGCGATGGTCACCGGCGGGCCGTCGGGGACGAACCCGAACCAGTACGACCTCGACGGCGGCACGACGACGATCCAGTCGGTGCCGATCAAGCTGCCGGCGACGGTCGGTTCGCTGACGTTCCGCTACTACTTCGCGCACGGGGCGAACAGCTCGCGGGACGACTCGTTCCGGGTGTGGATCGATGTCGGCGGCACGACGACCCAGGTCTTCCGGGACGTCGGGATCGGGATGCTCGTCGGGGCGCGGTGGCAGCGGGCTGGCGTGTCGCTCAGCAAGTTCGCGGGCCAGACGATCCGGATCGTCTTCACCGCGACGGACGGCGGGGCCGACAGCCTCGTCGAGGCGGGTCTCGACGACGTGAGGATCGAGCTGCCCTGAGCCGGCGCTCCGTCGGCGCCCTCGGGAACCTTCGATCCCGGCTCGGCGTCCGGGCAGGAATCCCGGTTGCCTGCCAGGAAGCGGAGGTCCACCCCATGCGGCGACTCGGCATCCTCCTCCCAACCGCCTTCGTGGCGCTCCTTCTCACCGCGGGGCCGGCCCTCGCCTGCGGTGGCCTGATCGGCCCGAACGGGGCCGTGAACCTCCTCCGGACATCGACGTTCGCGGGCTACCACGACGGCGTCGAGCACTACGTGACCGCGTTCGAGTTCGCCGGCGGCGGCGGCGCCTTCGGATCGATCACGCCGCTGCCCGACGTCCCCTCGAGCGTGGAGAAGGGCGGCGACTGGACGCTCCAGCGCCTCGTCCTCGAGACCTCACCGCTCGTCGAGTTCGCGTCGCCGGCGGCGGCCCTGGCCGATGCCCGGGGCGCCGAGGAGCTGATGAAGGTCCGGATCGATGCGCTCGACGTCACCGTCCTTCGCGGAGGCGCGGCCGACATCGGTCGCTGGGCGAAGGACCACGGTTTCCGGCTCCCACCTGATGCGCCCGAAGTGCTCGAGTTTTACGCCTCGCGCAGCCCGATCTTCCTCGCCGCGGCGTTCGACGCGGAGGCCGCCGCCGATCGGGGCCAGCAGGTCGGCGACGGGACGTCGGTCCACATCACGATCCCGACCGACAACCCGTGGGTCCCGCTCCGGATCCTC
>DASTVH010000216.1:0-32268 GCA_035759195.1 Candidatus Limnocylindrales bacterium | reverse complement strand
GCGCCTCAAGGTGGCGATCGTCGGCGTCGCGATCGTGATCTGGAGCTCGCTGATGCCGATCGTCTACGGCACGTTCGGCCAGACCTTCCGCTCGATCATCAACTCGGGCCTGATCCCGGTCGAGTTCACCCAGTTCGGCGGGGGCGACATCTTCTCGCTCTCGGGTTCGATCGCGCTCGGCGCCGTCCACCCGATCTCGCTCGTCCTCAACGCGGTCTTCGCCGTCGGCTTCGCCTCTGCAGCGGTCGCCGGTGAGCGCCAGCGGGGGACCCTCGAGGTCGTCCTCGCCCGACCCCTGTCGCGCCGGACGCTCTACGTCACGCTGCTGATCGCGACGCTCGGCTTCGTCGGCCTGACGATCGCCGCGACGATCGTCGGGGCGGTCGCCGGTTCGGTGCTGGCCGGCGTTGCCGACGAGCTCGATGCCGCGCGGCTCCCCCTGCTCTGGCTGAACGGATTCCTCCTCTTCGGGGCGATCGGCGCGATTGCCCTGGCGGCGTCGGTCTCGTTCGACCGGCTCACGCCCGCCCTCGGGATCGTCATCGGGCTCGTCGTCGTCATGTACTTCCTCGACGTCCTCGGGACGTTCTGGCCGGACGCGAAGGGCCTCCAGCCGTACTCGCTGTTCAACTACTACGACGCGAAGGGTGTCCTCGAGGGCGTCGACAGCTCGCGTGACTTCGCCCTGCTCGGGGCGGTCGGCGCCGCTGCCGTCGCGTGGGCGCTCGCGGTCTTCCCACGGCGCGACCTGGCAGCGCCCGCCTGATGCGCCGGACGTTCCGCAGGACCCTGCCCCGCGCCGCCTAGAGGATCCGGTCGGCCGCCGCGAGCGCTCGGTCGCACCACCAGGCGAGGTCGTCGAGCGCCGTGACGCCCGACGGGAACCGCACGCCGGCCGCGGCGTCGTAGCCTTCCGCCAGCCCCGCAGCAGCAGTCCGACGAGGATCGCCGCGTCGGCGCCGTCGCGGCCGATCGATCCGGCATGCGATTCGTAGCGGGCGAGCACCGCATCCGCCGGCAGCGGCAGCGAGGCGACGTTGGCCACGAGGAACCAGCCGAGCTCCACGGCGACCGGCGCGATCGAAACCATCTGCCAGTCCACCAGGTCGACCGAGCCGGCAGGGCCCAGGCCGACGTTCGCGAGCTTCATGTCGCCGTGGATCAGCGTCGAAGGCTGGCGGCGCAGGGCCGCGACGAGCGGCGCCGGCTCGTCTCCGAGGTCCGCGACGAGCTGCCGCACCCGGGGCGGCGCGAGCTGGTCGAAGGCGTCCCAGCCGGGCAGAATCCGCCCGCCGACGGCGTCCCGGGCGGGGCCCGGCCGCTCGAGGGACGCCCGGCAGATGAGCGTCAGGCGTTCGGGCAGCGGGCACCAGGGGCCGTCGCGCAGGAGGTCGTTCCGGTTCGTGCCGTGGAGCGCGGCGAGCGCCGCGAGCACGCGATCCAGCGCGTCAGAGGCGATCGGTTCGTCCCACTCGAAGAGGGTCGCGCTGAGGTCCGGCATGAGGATGCCGACGTCGTCGCCGTCGAGGCCCGCCCCGAGGTACGGCGCCCGCAGCGGCGCAGGCAGCGGCGGCCCATGGACGGCGAACCACGCCTCGCGCGGGATCGGCCCGTCGCGGGTCGACCGGGCGATCCAGTCGCGGGCCAGCGAATCTCGCTTGAGGACGAACCGCTCGTCGCCCCGCCGGAGCAGCGTCATCGACGCCCCCGACCAGCCGTCGTTCGGGAACGGCTCCTCGGGCACGCCGGCCAGGCCGTGCCTGGCGAGCAGGTCCGCCAGCGACCCGAGCCCCGTCCCGTCCGAGATCCCGCCCCCGGTCACGCCTCGTCGACGTAGTGGACGACCGAGCCCGGGCAGTTCCGGGAGAGGACGACGACGAGCGGCTCGGCCGTCGAGGCGTTCTCCTCGACGTGGATTTCGCCGGCCGGGATGTAGACGAAGTCGCCCGGGTCGGCGTGCATCTCGTGCTCGAGGCCCGTCGGTCCCCAGGTGTAGCGGGCCCGACCCGAGAGGACGAAGATGCTCGTCTCGCACTCGCCGTGGTGGTGGATCCGGGTCTTCCCGCCGGGCGCCGTCGTGACGACCGACGAGTACAGCCCGACCGACCCGACTGTCTCGTCCGACACGGCGATCGAGCGCTCCATGTCGTCGTTCTGGCCGACCGAGGTCGAGCGATCCTCGGGGCGGACGCGGCGGGCCATCGATCGGATGGTACGAGGTCGGCCGTCAGTCCGACCAGACGACGCGCCAGACGCGCCACAGCGCGGTCGGGTCGGTCGTCGGGTCGCCGTGGACGAGGACGAGATCGGCCGGGCCGCCCTCCCGGATCCGGCCGGCATCCGCCTCGCCGAGCAGGTCGCCGCCCCGCCACGTCGCCGCCCCGAGCGCCTCCCACGGCTCCATGCCGGCGGCGACGAGCGCCTCGACCTCCCAGGCGAGATGGTTCGCCCGGCCCGAGCCGCCGCCGAAGTCGGTGCCGGCGGCGATCGCGACGCCGGCCGCCCGGGCCGCCCGGAGTGAGGCCTCGGCACGCTCGAGCCGGGCCGCGGTCGACCGCCGCCCGTCCGCCCCGGCGAAGCGCGGGATCGTCGTGGTCCGGGCAAATGTCTGCCACGAGCGCATGACCGCCAGCGTCGAGACGAGCATCGTCCCCCGGCGGGCCATGTCCCCCGCGACGGCGTCGTCCAGCTCGAACCCGTGCTCGAGCGAGTCGACGCCGGCGGCGACCCCGGCCCGGGCACCGGCCAGCCGGCCCGAATGGGCGGTGACGCGGGCGTCGCGGGCGTGGACGGCCTCGACGACCCGCCGGATCTCGGCGACCGACCACGGCGACGTTCCGGCGTCGGGCCCGTCGAGATAGAGCTTCACGAGATCCGCCCCGTCGTCGAGCTGGCGGTTGGCCGCCGCGAGCAGCTCGTCGGCGTTGCGGGCCTCGACGCCGAGGCCGGCCCGAAGCGTCCCGCGCCGCGTCAGCCAGGTCCCCGCAGCGCGGATGTACGGCAGGTCCCCGCCGGCCGCCGACCAGCGATCCCGGACGCCGAGACTGAGCGCACGTTCGCGCCCGTCGCTGGGGTCCGCCCCGACCGGCGCGCCGACGTCGCGCGCCCAGCGGACGCCGGCCCTGGTCAGCAGCCGGCCGTTGCGCTCCGCGGCGCGGAGCAGATCCGCGGGATCGTCGAAGGCCCGGTCGATCCAGCGGGCTCCGCCGGGCAACGTCACGTGGCTGTGGCCGTCGACCATCCCCGGGACGATCGTCGCCCCGCTCGCGTCGACGACTTCGAGGCCCTCGGGCGGCCCGGGGTCCTCCTCGCCGTCGACAGGTCGGATCCAGGCGATCCGGGCGTCCTCGACGAGCAGGCTGAGCCCGAGCTGAAGACGGTCGCCCTTGCCTTCGGCGAGGGCCGCGTCGCGGAACAGGATGCGCCGGCCGGGCGGGCCGGCGGAGGGGGCTGGCGAAGCGGACGGCGGCGGCGAGGGCGAGGGGACGGCCGACGGAGCGGCGGTCGGTCCCGCGATCGGCGGCCGGGATGGAACCGCGCTTGCCGCGGCGGAGCCAGTCGGGCGCGGCGACGGCGACGGGTCGGCGCATGCGGCGAGGGTCATCGCCGCCGACCAGGCGAGGAAGCCCCGCCGCGACAGCGGCATCGTCAGCGAGGAAGGCGGGATCGATCGGGGTCGTTCGGCGTCCATGGCTGCCCGGCCAGCGTAGCACCGGGCTACGATCGGCCCATGAGCCTCCGCTCCCCCGAGCCACCGCCGGCGGTCGCCGCCCTGCCCCGCTTCCGGCTCATCGACGGGCCGTCGCCGCTCGCCCGGCTCGAGCGCTTCTCGGAGGCCCTCGGCGGCGGCGCCGAGATATGGGTCAAGCGCGAGGATCTCCTGCCGCTCGCCTTCGGCGGCAACAAGCTGCGGAACCTCGAGTTCCTCGTCGGCGACGCGCTTGCCCGCGGCTGCGACGTCCTCGTGACGTCGGGCCGTCGCTGGTCGAACCACTGTCGCCTGACGGCCGCGGCGGGGGCGCGGGCCGGGCTCGAGGTCCACCTCGCGCTGACCGGCCCGCCGGCGCCGACCCCCGGCCCGAACGAGCGCCTCGACGCGCTGCTCGGGGCCCACGTCCACGTCGCGGCGACCGAGGCGCGCGAGGACCGCGAGGCGCTCGTCGCGACGGTCGTCGGGTACCTCGTGGCCGCCGGCCGGCGGCCGTACCACATCGGCGTCGGCGGCAGCGGCTTCGCCGACGGGCCGCCGATCGGCGCCGTCGGCCAGGTCCTCGCCGGGCTCGAGCTCCTCGGACAGGCGGCCGAGCTCGGCTGGGAGCCCGCGGCCATCGTCGTCCCGACCGCGACGGGCGGGACCCACGCCGGCCTGCTCGCCGCAGTCGATTTCGCCCGATCTGGCGCGCGGGTCCTGGGCGTCGCCGTCGGCGGCCCGGCCGACGAGGCGCGGACGACGGTCGCGGCCCTCCTCGACGGCCTCGAGCGCCTCATCGACGTTCGGGCGGCCCCCGACGAGCGGATCGAGGTCGACGGCGACCAGCTCGGTCCGGGCTACGGGAGCCCGACCGCCGCGGCGACCGAGGCGACCGAGCTCCTCGCCCGGACCGAGGGCATCCTCGCCGACCCGATCTACACGGCGAAGGCGTTGGCCTCGCTGGTCGCCGGCGTGCGTGACGGTCGCCTCGGCGGCCGGATCGTCTTCTGGCACGCCGGCGGCACGCCGGCGCTCTTCGAGGCCCTGCCGCCCGGCTGACGCACCCTGCGGCGGACGATGCCGCCGCTCAGCGGCGCACGAAGCGGAGCGCCTCGCGGAAGGGAACCCGGCCGGCCGTTCGCAGGACGGCCCCCGAATAGACTCGCCCGCCGACGACGAAGAGCAGCCAGATGGCGGCAAGCATCAGGACGATCGAGAGGACGATCTCCCAGGGCTCGATCGCCCCGAGCGCCGAGCGGAGCGGGACGACCATCGGCGAGACCGGCGGGATGAACGTGCCGATCCGGGCCGCCGTGCCGGCCGGGTCGTCGATCACGACGAGGAGCGAGAAGAGGTAGGCGGCGGTGGCGAGGAGGCTGACCGGGCTCGACGCGTTCGAGGCCTCCTCCATCCGCGAGGCGAGCGCCCCGAGGACGCCGAGGCCCGTCGAGTAGAAGGCGTAGCCGAGCCCGAACCACACGAACAGCTGGACGACCGCGGCCCCCGTCGTCGGCGGCAGGCTGAACCGGTTCGTCGCCGTGCCGACCCCGAGTCCGACGCCGACCATGATGACGAGCTGGACGAGCCCGAGGAGCCCGATCCCGAGGACCTTGCCGATCAGCAGGTCGCGCGCCTCGACCGTCGAGAGGACGACCTCGACGACCCGGCTCTGCTTCTCCTCGACGACGCCGGTCAGGACCCAGGTCCCGAACGTGAAGATCGAGATGAAGAGCAGGATGACCCCCACGTTGGCAAAGATGAATGCGGTGTCCCGGTTCGGGTCGGACGGCTCGAGTTCGCGGACCTCGGGCGGCGTCTGGGCCGCGGCGTAGTCGGTCGGGTCGATGCCGGACTCGCCGAGCAGCTCCTGGACCCGGACCGCGCCAAGCGAGGCCGCGACGAGCTGGCCGAGCAGCTCGTTGTCCCGCTGGCGGACGACGTATGTCGGCGCCGAGCCGTCGTCGGGCACGATCAGGAGCGCGTCCAGCGTCCCGTCGCGGAGACGCGTCTCGCCGGCCGCGGCGTCGGGCACCGTCTCGACCGCGACCTCCAGGTCGGCCGTACCGCCGGCGAGCGCGACGGCCTGCTCGAAACCGGCCGGCGGCGTGCCGGCGACGCCCAGGCGCTCGGCCCGGTCGCCGCCGCCGAGGAACGTCGGCAGGAAGAGGCCGGCGAGGATGAAGACGACGGTCAGCCCGAGCGAGATGAGGAATGCCCGGCTGCGGCCGCGCTCGATGATCTCGCGGCGGGCCACCAGCCAGATCGCGCGCCAGCGGCTCATGACTGGACGACCTCCATGAACAGCTCGGAGAGGGCGGGCGGCTGGAAGGCGAAACGGCGGACCGGGCCGGCCGCCGAGGCGGCGGCGAGCAGCCCGGCCAGATCGACGTTGGAGCCGACGGTGAGCCGGAGCAGGTCGCCCCGGCGCTCGACGACCGACACGTCGTCGCGCCCGTCGAGCCAATCCCCACCGCTGCCCTCGACCTCGACCTCGAGGTGACGTCGTTCCGACGCGGTCCGCAGCTCCTCGATGGCCCCCTGCGCGACGATCCGGCCGCGATTGATGATCACGACGTCCTCGCAGACGTCCTCGACAAGATCGAGCTGATGGCTCGAGAACACGACCCCGACGCCGGCCGCCGCGCGCTCGTGGAGGATCTCCGACATCGTCGCGATCCCGATCGGGTCGAGACCGGAGAACGGCTCGTCGAGCACGAGCAGCTCGGGATCGTGGACGAGCGCGGCGCCGAGCTGCACGCGCTGCTGGTTGCCGTGGCTCAGGTCCTCGAGCTTCGAGTCGACGCGGTCGGCCAGGCCCAGCCGCTCGAGCCAGCGCTTTGCCGCCGCGTCCGCCTCCCGGCCCGACATGCCGTGATGCTGGGCGAAGTAGCTCAGCTGCTCGCCGACCCGCATCCGAGGGTAGAGGCCGCGCTGCTCCGGCATGTAGCCGAAGCGGAGCCGGGTCTCCCGGTCGATCGGCCGGCCCTCCCAGTGGGTGGCGCCCGAATCGGGAGTCGCGAGCCCGAAGATGCAGCGCATCGTCGTCGTCTTGCCGGCCCCGTTCGGGCCGAGGAAGCCGACCAGGCGGCCCCGCGCGGCCGTGAACGACGCGCCGTCGAGCGCGACGACGGCGCCGTATCGTTTGGACAGGTCGATGATCTCGAGCATCGGGTCGTGACTCCCCTGGCGGCGCCACCGATTATGCGGGCTGCCGGACCCGCCGGTCCGATCCTCCCGAATCGGCGAAGCCCCCGGGGTGCCGGGGGCTTCGCGTGAGCGGCGGGTGGGATCGGCCCTATTCGGCGACGATCGTGCCCGTCATCTCCCTGTGGACGTCGCAGCGGAAGAAGTACTCACCCTTCTCGAGGGCCGGCACCTGCTGGCTGACCTGCTTCGAGCTGACGATCTCGCCGATCGAGACCGACTCGGACGCGCTGGAGTCCGTGAAGATCGCGACGTTGTGCGGCGCCGCGTCCTTGTTGTCGAGCGTCAGCGTGAACGCCTTGCCGGCGACAACCTTGACGGTCGAGGGGCTGAACGCGTTGTTCTGGGCGACGATCACCGGCGCGTCCGGGTCGACCGGGCCGGCCGACGGCGGCTGGGCGGCCGCACCGGACGAACAGGCGACGAGGACGGCGGCGAAGACCGCCAGGCCGAGGGTCGTGAGCAGGCGCTTCATGTCAGGTGCTCTCCGTGATGCGACGGGTGGGGTGTGGGTCGACGCGGATCAGGCGCGGGCCGAGCCGGAGGCCGCCCGGCGGCCGAGACGGGCCGAGAGCTGACCGAGCTCGTTCCTGATCACCGTGATCGGGTTGCCGTCCATGCGCGCGAAGTCGATCGCGAGCAGGACGATGAGCGCGACCTCGATCCCCTTGGCGATGTAGGCCGTCGAGTAGAACGGGCCCTGGATCGCCCAGCCGATGATCGTCGTGGCGGCGTAGCCGATCAGGCCGAGGCGGACGACCCAGCGGAACCGGACGGCGATCCCGAGCGGGACGACCATCGCAACGGCGGCGACGAGATAACCGACGGCGTTCAGCGTGAACAGGAGGCCACCGAGGGTCGAGTGGATGTATCCGGTGGCCAGCGTCAGGCCGACGATCGCGATGCGCAGGGCGACGTCGACGGGACCAAGTGCGCGGTCGGCGGTGCGGGCAGTCATTCGGTCGAGTACCTCAAGTGCACGGCTGTGGGAGCGCGGTGTCGGGCTTCGCCGGGCGTCCGCTCGGCGTCTGGGGGCATGGTCGGGGGGCGGCTCCCGGGGCGACGGTGGGCACGGGTCGAGTTCGGCGGGCCGACGTTGGCCGGTGCCGATTCGGCGCGTTCGTCGGTGGTCCCATGCGACGGATGACGTAGACGTCACCGACGCGCGCCAATCCCGCCCTCACGCGACGGGGGCTATCCTCCGGTCGTGGCAACCACCCGACCGTCGCGTCCGGCCGGGCTTCCCCCCGAGCCGGACGATGGCCAGAAGCCCGCAGCGCGCGCCCCCGGTCGGAAGCGCCCGTCCGACGACGGCTCCCTGGTCGACGGCTCGTCCGCGACGGACGCGCCCGGGGCGACCGAGACGCTCGCCGCCGCGCCGGCCGCCTCCGGCGTGAACGCGATCCTCCGCCGGGCGGTCGCCGAGGCCGCCCGCCTCCTTCGCTCCGACGGGGCGATGGCCTACCTGCTCGACGACGAGGGCGTCCTCCGCTTCGCCCACGATGCCGGCATCACCGACGACCGCCGCCGTGCGTGGGTCCGCTCGCTCCAGCTCGACGTCGGCGTGGGGATGTTCGGGCGGGCCGTGGCGACCGGTGAGGTGGTCTCGACCGGCGATTACCCGAACGACCCCTCGTTCGTCCACTTCCCGGACGCCGATCGGCTCGTCCGCGACCTCGACATCCACTCGTTCGTCGTCGCTCCGCTCGTCAGCGGGAGCCGGACGTTCGGTGCGATGGGCACGTTCACGAGCCGACCCGACGCCTTCGGCGACGCCGAGGTGGCGCTCGTCCGCGCGCTGGCCGACCACGCCGCGGCGGCGATGGCCAACGCCGATCTCATCGAGGAGCTGAACCGCTCGCGGGCCGACGTCGAGCGTCGGGCCGACGTGGAGCGGGCGCTCCGGGAGATCGGCGGACGGATCATCGCCCTCCACGACTCCGACGAGGTCCTCCAGCGGACCGTCGACGAGGCGGCCCGGCTGCTCGGGGCCGACGGCGCCCGGATCGACATCCTCGACGAGGCGTCGGGCGGGCTCTACTGGGCCTTCGACGCCACGACCGGCCGCAAGCCGGGCCTCGGGCCGATCGCCGGCAGCGGCGAGGCGAAGGCCGGAGAGGGCATCTCAGGCCGGGCGGTCCGCGAGGGGCGTCCGGTCTTCACCGGCGACTACCTCAACGACGACCGCTTCGAACACGCCGAGGCGCCCGACGAACACGTCCGCAAGCACGCGATCCGCTCCGTCGTCGCGGTGCCGCTCATCGGCGATCGGGGACCGCTCGGCACGCTGACCGTCTATACGTCCGAGGTCGAGGCGTTCGGCGAGGACGACGCGAACCTCATCCAGGCGCTGGCCGGTCAGGCGGCGATCGCGATGACGAACGCCCGACTCATCGAGGAGCTCGACCGGTCGCGGGCCGCCGCCAGCCGCCAGGCCGACGCGGAGCGGGCGCTCCGCGAGATCGCCGCCCGGATCACCGCGATCCGCGACCCGGCCGACCTGCTCCAGCACGTCGTCGACGAAGCGGCCCGCCTCCTCGGCGCGGCCCGGGCCCGGATCGACCTCGTCGTGCCGGCCGCCGGTCGGGTCGGCTTCACCTACGTCCCGGGCGCCGGCGATGTCATCGGCGGGGCGGCGGTCGACGACGAGGGCCGGCCGTTCCGCTACGGCGCCTCGGGCAAGGCGATCGCGAGCGGGCGGACCGTCGTGAGCACGGACTACATGGCCGACACCGGCTTCGAGCACGACCCGAGCCTCGACGAGGCGGTCCGCCAGGACGGCATCCGGTCGCTGATCGTGACGCCGATGACCGGGGAGGAGGGCCTCCTCGGCGTCCTCCAGGTCGGCTGGCCCGAGGCCGGCGCCTTCGAACCCGAGGAGGTCGCCCTCGTCGAGGCACTCGCCCACCAGGCCGCGATCGCGATCCAGAACGCCCGGCTCATCGAGGCGCTCGCCGGCTCTCGCGAGGAGATTCGGCGGCGGGCCCGGGCCGAGCAGGCACTTCGCGAGATCGCCGCCCGGATCACCGCGATCCGCGACCCGGCCGACCTCCTCCAGCAGGTCGTCGAGGCGGCGCGCGGCCTGCTCGACGCCGAGCGCGCCCAGCTCGACCTCGTCGATCCCGAGACCGGCCTGATCCGGCGCGCCTACGTCGCCGGCGAGGGCGACCTCGGGGCGGCCGGCCCGCAGGCAGCCACCGGCCTGCCCGGCGACCGGGGCATCAACGGGCCGGCGATCGCCGGGCGCCGGGCGATCGTCACCGGTGACTACCTGACCGACGATCGCTTCATCCACGTCGAGGCATCCGACGAGTTCGTCCGCCAGACCGGCCTCCACTCGACGGTCGCGACGCCGCTCATCAGCGGCGAGGGGCTGCTCGGCGTGCTCAAGGTCGCGACGGTCCGCCGCGACGCGTACGACGACGAGGACGCCGCGCTCATCGAGGCGTTCGCCGACCAGGCGGTCGTGGCGATCCAGAACGCCCGGCTCATCGACGAGCTCGGCCGGTCCCGGGAGGAGATCGGCCGGCGGGCCGACGCCGAGCGTTCGCTGCGCGAGATCGCGGCGAACATCTCGGCGATTCGGGATCCCGACGCCGTGCTCCAGCAGACCGTCGACGAGGCCCGCCGCCTCCTTGACTCCGACGCCGCGCGGATCGACCTCCTCGAGGGCGACACGCTCTCGTGGGCCTATGCCTCGGGGGAGATGTCGATCCGGACGCGAGCCGAGGGGCGCGACCTCCAGTTCAAGATCGGCGAGGGGATCGCCGGCCTTGCCGTCGAGCGCGGCGAGTGGTTCCTGACCGACGACTACCTCGCCGACGATCGGTTCCACCATGTGCCCCGCTCCGACGACCTCGTCGCGACCACCGGCTACCGCTCGGTGCTGTCGGCGCCGATGCGCGGCGAACACGGCTCACTCGGGGCGATCTCGGTGAGCAGCGCCCGCCCGCACGCCTACGACGACGCTCAGGCCGATCTGCTCCAGGCGCTCGCCGACCAGGCCGCGATCACGATCCAGAACGCGCGCCTCATCACCGAGCTGAACCGCTCGCGGACCGAGCTCCGCCGCCGCGCCGAGGAGGAGCAGGCGCTCCGTGAGATCGCGGCTCGGATCTCGGCGACGAAGGGCGCCCGCGACGTCCTCCAGCGGACCGTCGACGAGGCCGCCAGGCTGCTCGACGCGGAGGAGGCCCGGATCGACCTGATCGACGCCGAGTCGGGCCTGTTGCGCTGGGCCTATCACTCGGCGACGACGACCCCGACCGGCACGTGGGACTGGCCCGATGCCCCGGACGAATCCCTCGACCAGGGCGTCTCGGGCCGGGCCGTCATGGAGCGCCGGGTGGCCTTCACCGGCGACTACCTCAACGACGACAGCTTCATCCACTCGAGCGGGCCTGACGGCTTCGTCCGCGAGGTCGGCATCCAGTCGGTGATGTCGGCCCCGCTCCTCGGCGAGGGCGGCCGGCCGTTCGGAGCCCTGACGATCTATACCAAACGGGCGAACGCCTGGGGCCGTGACGACGCCCGGCTCATCGAGGCGATCGCGATCCAGGCGGCGATCGCGATCACGAACGCGCGGCTGATCGAGGAGCTCGACCGCTCGAGCTCGGAGCTGGCCCGCCGGGCCGAGGCCGAGCAGTCGCTCCGTGAGATCGCCGCGCGGATCACGGCGATCCGTGAGCCTGGGCCGCTCCTCCAGCAGGTCGTGGACGCCGCGCGGCGCCTCGTCGACGCGGACGGCTCGATCCTCGACCTCGTCGACGCGAGCGGTCACCAGGTCCGCTGGGCCTACGACTCAGGCGTGCGCGAGGGGTTCACCGACGAGGAGATCGCCCAGCTGACGATCCCGATCGGCGTGGGTGCGACCGGCCTCGCGGTCGCCGAGGACCGCGTCGTCATCGCCCGCGACGACCTCGCCGGGCACTTCCCGGACTCGGCGATCAACGACCGGTTCTTCGAGGTGACCGGCTTCCGATCGATGATCATCGCCCCGGTCACCGGCGAATCCGGTCCGCTCGGCGCCCTCGAGGTGTACTCGGTGCGGCCCGACGCGTTCGACGACGAGGACGCCGCCCGGATCCGCTCGCTCGCCACCCAGGCGGCGATCGCGATCACGAATGCCCGCCTGATCGAGGCCCTGGAGCGGTCCCAGACCGCGCTCGCGTACCGCGCCGAGACCGAGCGCTCGCTGCGCGACATCACGGCCCGGATCACGTCGCTTCGCGACCCCGGCGAGATCCTCGCCCGGGTCGTCGAGGAGTCGCGCCGCCTGCTCGGCTCGGACGGCGCCCACCTGACCCGAATGGCCGAGGACGGCACGTATCTCGTCCCGGTCATCGTCGCGGGCGGGATGGACGAGGGCACTGAGGCCTGGCTGAAGCAGATGCAGTTCCCCCTCGGGGGCGGAATCAACGGCCTGGCTGCCGAGGAGGTCCAGCCGGTCTGGACGGCCGACTACCGGACCGACCCGCGGATCCCCCACGAGCAGGACGACGAGCTCGTCGCCGAGCGGCTGGGGCTGCGGGCGATGGCCGCGGCGCCGCTCCGGGCCCCGGCCGGCGAGGTGATCGGGACGCTCGCGATCAGCTACCGCGAGCCGCGCGAGATCCTGCCCGACGAGCTCGACCTGCTCCAGGGCCTCGCCGACCAGGCGGCGATCGCCCTGACGAACTCGAATCTCTACGAGCTCCTCGGTGAGTCGGAGGCCCGCTACCGCCACCTCGTCCAGAACTCTCCGGACCTGATCTGGTCGATCGACGCGGACGCCCGCTTCACGTTCGTGTCCGACACCTGCGAGCGCCTGACCGGCTGGCGCCCGGAGGACCTGCTCGGCAAGCACTTCGGGGCGCTCGTCCACGAGTCGTCGCGCGACGTCGCCGAGCTCGACTGGACCGAGGGCATGACCGAGGAGTTCCAGGAGCTGCGCGGCCGCCTGAACCTGCTCCACCGCGACGGTCACGCGATTCCCGCCGAGTTCAGCGCCTACGGCACCCTCGACGCCGGGGGCCGCTTCGCCGGCGCGAACGGCTCCGTCCGCGACATGAGCGAGCGCGATCGCCTCGAGCGCGAGCTGCGCGAGTCGGAGGAGCGCTACCGCTTCCTCGTCGAGAACGCCCCCGACATCATCTTCTCGATCGATCCGGGCGGCACGTTCGTCTACGTGTCGGAGAGCGTCGACCGGGCCCTCGGCTACCGGCCGGACGACCTCGTCGGCCGGCCGTTCCGCGACATCATCTTCTACGAGGACCCGACGACCGCCGGAGTTGCCTGGAACCGGATCCGGGCCGATCCCAGCCTCGAGCTGACGAACCGCCTCCTGCTGATCCACAAGGACGGCCGGCACATCCCGTTCGAGGCCAGCTCCCGGGGCGTCGTCGTCGACGGTGTGTTCGCGGGGATCCACGGCTCGGCTCGCGACGTGAGCGAGCGCGAACGCCTCGAACGCGAGCTGCGCGAGTCGGAGGAGCGCTACCGCTTCCTCGTCGAGAACTCGCCGGACATCCTCTTCTCGATCGACCGTCTCGGCCGCCTGTCCTATATCAGCGAGTCGTCGGAGCTCGTCACCGGTCGGTCGCCCGAGGAGAGCATCGGCCATCCGTTCATCGACTTCGTCGCGCCCGAGGACAGCGAGCTCGCGGCCCGGACGTGGGACGACCTCCACGCCGAGCCCGCGGTCGCCCGGACGATCCGGATCCGCCTGACGACCGCGTCGGGCACCGCGCTCCCGTTCGAGGTGAGCATGATCGGCGTGGAGCAGGACGGCCGGTTCATGGGCGTCCAGGGCGTCTCGCGCGAGATCAGCGAACGGGAGCGCCTCGAGCGCGAGCTCCGCGAATCGGAGGAGCGCTACCGATTCCTCGTCGAGAACTCGCCGGACGTCGTGTTCTCGACCGACGCCGAGGGCCGCTACACGTACCTTTCCGAGACCGTCGAGAACCTCACCGGCTCCCGGCCGGCCGACCTGCTCGGGACCCAGTTCGCCTCGATCATCGACCTCGACTCGTTCCCCGAGGCCGGCGACGCCTGGCAGCGGTTCGTCGACCACCCGGCCCGGATGCAGGTCCACCGGTTCATGCTCCGGAACCGGGCCGACGAACGGGTCCCGGTCGAGGTCAACGCGATCGGCATGACGAACGTCGACGGGTCCTTCGCCGGAATCCACGGCTCGGCCCGCGACATCCGCGAGCGGGAGCGCCTCGAGCGCCAGCTGCGGGCCAGCGAGGAGCGTTACCGGTATCTCGTCAAGGCCTCCCCCGACGTCGTCTGGGCGGTCGACGAGAAGGGCCTCTTCACGTTCATCAGCGACCGGCTCGAGCCGCTCACCGGCTTCGCCCCCGACGAGATCATCGGCAAGCACTTCAGCCTGCTGACCGACCCTTCGGCCGAGGCGGCGTCCCAGGCAGCCTGGGAGGCGGTCCGCCGCGACCCGACCGGCGTCCATCCGCTGCAGGTCCACCTCCGCCGGCGGACCGGGGACCCGGTGCCGGTCGAGGTCTGGCTCACCGGAATGCTCCGCGACGGCGAGTTCGGCGGGGCCCACGGCTCGATCCGCGACATGCGCGAGCGCGAGGGCTATGAGCGCGACCTGCGCCGCCAGGCCGCCGAGCTGGCCTCGAGCCAGGAGCGGGCCCATCTCGCTCGCGAGCTGCACGACTCGGTGACGCAGGCGCTCTTCAGCATGACCCTCGTGACCCGGACGACCGAGCTGCTCGTCGACCGCGACCCGGCGGCCGCCAAGGAGAAGCTCGGCTCGCTCCGCGACCTGCAGCGCGAGGCGCTCGCGGAGATGCGAGCGCTCATCTTCGAGCTCCGGCCCGGCAACATCGAGCAGGACGGCCTGCTGCCCGCCCTCAAGACCCACACGGCGGCCCTCCAGGGCCGGATCGGCCTGCCGATCGTCGTGACGAGCAACCTGGCCGAACGGCTGCCGATCGCCCTCGAGGAGGTCCTCTACCGGATCAGCCAGGAGGCGCTCCACAACATCGTGAAACACGCCGCGGCGCGCCAGGTGACGCTCGCGATCGAGCGCCTCGAGGGGACGGGCCTCCGCCTGCGGATCGTCGACGATGGCAAGGGCTTCGACGCGACCGCGGTCCCGGACGGACATCTCGGCCTGGCCGGAATGCGGGCCCGCGCCGAGAAGGTCGGCGCGACGTTCACGGTGACCTCGAAGCCGGGTGCCGGGACGACCATCGAGGTCGCCGTGCCGGACGCCGCGATCGAGCGGGCGCGAACCGCCCAACCGGCGATCCCGCCCGTGTCATCGGCCGAATGACGTACGCCGCCGTCCGCCCTTCGGCATAGACGAATCCGGCCGACGGGCGGTGGTCGGCGCGGTGTCGGCGGATTGACACTCCAGGCATGACCGACCCCAGCCACGCAGCACCGGCCCCGCTCAGGGTCCTGGTCGTCGATCCGGACGACCGAATCCGCGAGAGCCTGGCCCGGCTCCTGCCGATCGGGGGTCGCTGCATCGTCGTCGGCAGCGCGGGAGAGCCCGAACGCGCCGTCGAGCTCGCCACGGAGATCGCACCCGACGTCATCATCCTCGACTGCCGCCTGCCCGAGGACGGCCTCGGCGGGAGCCTCGTCGACCGCCTTCGCGAGGTCGCGCCGGCGTCGCGCATCGTCGTCCTCAACTGGACCGCTGCCGACCGGCCGACTCCCGCCCTGGACGGCGCCGATGCCTACATCCGCAAGACCTTCCGACCGCACGAGCTGATCGATGCGGTCGTCGCCGCTGCCCGACCGTCAGTCGCCTGAATCGCGACCGAATCCCTGGAGGGACCGCACCTTGCTAGACTCGACCATAGCTCCCCGCGACCGTTCCACGCCGGCCCGGCCGGTCACCCTGTCAGGAGGCAACGTGGACGACAGCGCCCGGATCCGGGTCCTGATCGTCGATGACCACTCCGTCGTCCGCATGGGACTACGGGTCTTCTTCGATCTCCAGGACGACATCGAGGTCGTCGGCGAGGCGGCCGACGGCAGCGAGGGCGTCGCGATGGCTCGCCGGCTCCAGCCGGACGTCGTCCTGATGGATCTGCTCATGCCGAACATGGACGGCGTGACGGCGATCGGCCGGATCAAGGCCGAACGGCCCGAGACCGAGATCGTCACGATGACGAGCTTCATCGAGGAGGAGAAGGTCACCGCCGCCCTCGAGGCCGGTGCGTCGGGCTACGTCCTCAAGGACGCGGAGGCCGAGGAGGTCGCGACCGCGGTCCGGGCCGCCTTCGCCGGCGAGGTCCACCTCGACCCGGCGGTCGCCCGCCTCCTCGCCCAGCGCATGCGGGCCCGCAAGGCCGGCGAGGACGAGCCGGTCGAGCCGCTGACCGATCGCGAGAAGGACGTCCTGCGGCTGCTCGGCCAGGGAATGAGCAACAAGGAGATCGGCTCCGCGCTGTTCATCACCGAGCGGACCGCCCGGACCTACGTCTCGAACATTCTCGGCAAGCTCGGACTCGCCTCGCGGACCCAGGCCGCCCTCTGGGCCGTCGAGCACAAGCTCGCCGAGCCTGTCCGGGACTGACGCCGTGAGCTCCGGGCCCGATCAGACGGCGGCACCGGGCGAATCGGGCGACGCCCGACGCACGAGCATCGTCATCGGGATCGTCCTGATCGGTCTCGGAGCGATCTTCCTCCTCGAGCGCGCACTCGATCTCGATCTCGCCCGGTTCGGGTGGCCGCTCTTCGTCATCGTCCCGGGGCTCGTCCTCTTTGCCGCGGGCCTGTCGGCCGGCGGCCGTGAGGGTTCCGGGCTTGCCGTCGCCGGCGGCATCGTCACGACCGTCGGCCTCGTTCTCGCCGTCCAGAACGCGACCGACCTGTGGGCGACCTGGGCCTACGCCTGGGCGCTCGTAGGACCGGGCGGCAGCGGCCTCGGGCTGACGCTCTACGGGCTGCTCCGCAACCGGCCCGAGGACCTCTCGAACGGTCTCCGGATGCTCGGGATCGGGCTCGCGCTCTTCGTGGGTTTCGGGCTCTTCTTCGAAGGCCTCATCGGTCTCACCGGGGAGCCGTTCCTCGTGGGCTCGGACGTTCTGCCGGTCGTCCTCATCGGTATCGGCGTCGTGGTCCTCGCCTGGAGCCTGCTCAAGGGCCGCCGGGCCTGACGTCGCCGGAGCCCCACGGCCTCCCGGGCCCCGATGCACCCGGGGCCATCACTCGACCGCGACGATCCGGTACTCGACCTCGCCGCGGGGCGTCCGGACCGTGACCGTCTCGCCGACCCGTCGTCCGACGAGCGCCCGGCCCACCGGCGACGCGTTCGAGATCCGGCCGGCGCCCGGATCCGCCTCGGCCGTTCCGACCAGCTCGTAGACCGTCACCTCGCCGGGCGCCGACGCCTCCTCGACCGAGATGCGCGACCCGAGGTCGATCCTGCCGTCCGCCGCGGCGCCCGGCGCCTCGATCAGGGTGGCGTCCCGGAGGAGGGTTTCGATCGTCCCGATCCTTCCCTCGAGAAACGACTGCTCCTCGCGGGCGGCGGTGTAATCGGCGTTCTCCTTGAGGTCGCCGAGCTCCTTCGCGGCCTTGATCCGCCCGATCACCTCCGGCCGGCGGACCTCGGTCAGCTCGCGGTGTTCGGCCCGCAGGCGTTCGATCCCCTCGGCCGAGAGGTAGATCGGCTCCGGCCGGGGCGGGGTGGGCCTCGCCGCCCGGCCCGGCCGGGTTCGGGGCGTCGGCGTCGCGCCGCTCGTCGGTCGGGGAGCTCGCCGGGTCGTGCCGCCGGCGGCGCGGGTCGGCGGCAGCCCGGATGCCCCGTCCGCCACACCCGGCGCGAGGTCCACGATCCGTGGCGTCGGCGCGGCGGCGGCCGCGTCCTCCACGGCGAGGTACCCGCTGAGACCGTGGGCCTTGCGCTCGCCGGCGGTTGTCCTCAGGTTCGCCCACGGCATCAAAGAAGACGGGTCGTGGAGGCGTTCGCGATCGACCGCCGGGACTGCCATGGCGAACGCGCCGAACAGGGCGTCCTCGTACTCCTCGACCGCGTCCGTGGCGGCCCACCAGATGCGCGCCCGCTCCAGCCCGGCGATCGTCTTGAGCCAGTGGCCGCCGGCGTGTGGACGCCGATCGCCGAGGACCGTCCGGTCGATCGACGCGACCCGTGCGGCCACCGAGCCGGTGCTCGCTCCGACGTACAGGACCGAAGTCGAGGGGATCCAGAAGGCGGCGAGTCGGGCGGCCACGGCCCGGGAGGTCGCCGGGCGTCCGTCGATCCGCATGCCCGGGAAGCGCTCGACCCACTTGCCGATGCGGGTCAGCTCGATCGGCGCCGTCGCGGCCGGCGGCGCCAGCTCGACGACGAAGACGCCGGGCCGTGGGGCCCGCACCGGGCGGCCCCAGACGACGGGTCCGTCGGCCAGGAGGCCGACCGCCCGCAGCAGGCCGGGCGCGTCGAGCACCGTCACCGGGCGTCCCGGTCGGGCCCGATGATCTCGTAGACGTTGCCGTCGGGGCCGCGGTAGTGGTTCCAGGCCGACTCGCCGTCACGCTGGGGCTCGCCGATGAACTCGATCCCGGCCGCGACCATCGCGGCCCGCGCCGCGTCGAAGTCGTCGACGACGAGCCCCACGACCGGGCCGCGACCGAAGAACTCGTGGTCTTCGTCGGTCGGGCCGTAGACGTGGACCTGGGCGCCGTCCGACGCCCGGAACCAGGTCGCGCCGGGCCGCTCGAGGATCGGCTCGAGGCCGAGGACGTCGCGGTAGAGCGCGACCGTCGCCTCGTACG
This sequence comes from Candidatus Limnocylindrales bacterium, assembly GCA_035759195.1. Lineage (GTDB taxonomy): Bacteria > Chloroflexota > Limnocylindria > Limnocylindrales > CSP1-4 > CF-46. The sequence goes on along the minus strand of DASTVH010000216.1, from coordinate 13,631 downwards.
CGTCGGTGCGAACCCCGAGGAACCCCATCGACCGAAGCATCGACACCTCCAACCTGGCCCGGGCGGACGCGGAGATCCGCGCTCCGGACGCCGACCGACCGGGCGCTCGCCACCGGGTCGGCGGCCGGGCGCGTTATCGTCCCCCCATCATGGCCGGTCACACCGATCCGCGCCCCGGCCGTCGGGGAGGTCGCCGCGTCGCCGCGGCGGCGACCGCCCTCGTCGGTGTGCTCGCCTGCGCGATCGGCCTCTCGACCATCGCGAGCGTGCCGCCCCCGGTCGGGGCAATCGTCGACGCCGGCAGCTCGGCCGCCCCGGACGGCGCGTCGGTCGGGCCGGCATCCGGCCCGCCGGATGCCTCGCTGCCATCGGGGAGCCTCGCCCCGACGCCCGCCCCGACGCCCGCCCCGACGCCCGCCGGCCCATCGCTCGCCGAGCTCCGCGCGCTCGCCCTCCAGGGCATCCTCCAGCGCCAGCTGGACGAGTCGCGGGAGCGGCTCGGGATCCCCGGGCTCTCGGTCTCGATCGTCTACCGCGACGGCACGACGTGGACCGGGGTGAGCGGCCTCGCCGACGTCGCGGGGAGCGTTCCGGTCGAGACCGACACCGCCTTCGCGATCGCCAGCGTCAGCAAGACCTACACCGCGGCGCTCATCCTGGCCCTCGCCGCCGACGGTGCCATCGACCTCGACGCGTCAGCGAAGCGGTACCTGCCCGACGCCGCGATCGATGCGCGGATCACCGTCCGCCAGCTCCTCGACCACACGAGCGGGCTGGACGATTACTTCCTCCATCCCCCGATCGATCGGGCGCTCCAGGCGGAGCCGGCCGCCTTCTGGTCGGTCCGGCGGACGCTCCGCTACGTCGGCAAGCCGTACTTCGCGCCGGGCACCGGCTGGAAGTACTCGAACACGAACTACCTGTACCTCGGGCTCATCGCCGAGCGGGTGAGCGGGGTGACGCTCGCCACGGCGCTCCGCGACCGGATCCTGGCGCCCCACGGGTTCGACGGCACGTGGTACCAGGCGGTCGAGGAGCCGCGCCGGCCGCTCGCCCACGGCTACCGGTTCGCGAGCGCCGCGCGCGGCGCCGCCCCGATCGACCTCTCGGACGGGACCGGCGTGGCCCCGTTCACCTCGGTCGTCACCGCGGCGGCGGGGGCCGGCTCGATTGCCGCCACGTCGTCCGACGTGGCCCGCTGGGCCCGCCTGCTCTACACCGGCGAGGTCCTCGGGCCGGAGATGACCGCACGGATGCTCGGCGGCGTGCTCGCGACGGCGGGCTACCGGCCGCGGGTGCCGTACGGACTCGGCGTGCAGGCGTTCTCGATCGACGGCCGCCTCACGTTCGGCCACAGCGGGCGCCTCCTCGGGTTCCGCTCGGTCGTCCGCCACTTCCCGGGCGAATCGCTGACCGTCGCGGTCCTGACGAACCAGAGCCGGGCGGACCCGGCCCTGATCGTCGACGACCTGCTCGAGATCCTCTTCCGGGCCGACCGACCGTGCCACGCCTGCCAGCGCGCAGGGTGACGGGGTGATCGAGGTTCGGCCGATGGACCCCGCCCGGGACGCGGCGGCGGTCGCCGTCGCCATCGTCGACAGCTCGCGCCACCACGTCGCGCTGGAACCGGATCGCTACGAGGTCCTCGACCCGGCGGTCGTCGCGGAGGACTACCGGCACGGCCGCCAGCATCCGGCCGGCACGCCGCCCGGCGAGGCCGCCACGCTGGTGGCCGAGCTCGACGGCCGCGTCGTCGGCGTTGTCGACGTCCGGATCGCCCGGCCCGCCGGTGCCCATCGCCCGCTCCGCTACGGCTACGTCGCCGAGCTGGCCGTCGCCGAGGCGACCCGCCGCCGGGGCGTCGGTGCGGCGCTCCTGCGAGCCGCCGAGGACTGGTCGCGGGCGAACGGCTGCACGTACGCCGTTCTCGACTACAACGCCCGAAACGTCGACGCGCGGCGCTTCTACCGCGACCGCCTCGGCTACCGGCCGGCCGGCGAGATCGTCGTGAAGGAGCTCTGAGGGCGCCACGCGCTTGATAGGCCGGCCGCCGCCCTGGTGGCGCCACGGCTCCGCTCGGGCGGCGATGCTGCGGGCCACGAGCGAAGGAGGCAGCCGATGCCGCAGTCAGCCTGGTCGCCGAAACGCGAACGCCAGTACGAACACATCCGCGACGGCCTGCTCGAGCGCGGGACGAGCGAGGACAAGGCCGAGGAGATCGCCGCGCGGACGGTCAACAAGGAACGAGCCCGGGCCGGCGAGGCGGCGACCGCCAGCCGGACGTCGCTCGAGGATCTCTCGTCGAGCCGGCGCGGCGGCCTCCGGTCCCACACGGGTTCTCGCGGCCGGACGCGCGACCAGCTCTACCACGAGGCGCGCGAGATGGGCATCGAAGGCCGCTCGAAGATGTCGAAGGCGCAGCTGCTCCGGGCGGTCCAGCAGCGCGACCGCCGCTGACCGGCCGCGACCTGTCGAATGCCGGTCTGGATCGGGACTTCGGGCTGGCAGTACCGCCATTGGCGCGGACCGGTCTACCCGCCGGAGCTGCCGGTTCGGTCGTGGCTGGAGAGTTACGCGGGACGCTTCGCGACGGTCGAGTCGAACAACGCCTTCTACCGACTGCCCGAACGCCGGACGTTCGAGGCGTGGGCCGAGCGGACGCCCGACGACTTCGTCATGGCCGTCAAGGTCAGCCGCTTCCTGACCCACATCAAGCGGCTGGCCGATCCCGAGGAGCCGGTCGCCCGGTTCCTCGATCGCGTCGCGGGGCTCGGTCCGAAACTGGGCCCGGTCCTCCTCCAGCTGCCGCCGCAGCTGCGGGCCGACGTCGGCCGCCTGGCCGCGACGCTCGACCGCTTCCCGAGCGACGTCCGCGTCGCGGTCGAGTTCCGCCACCCGAGCTGGTTCAGCGACGAGGTTCGACGGCTGCTGGACGATCGCTCCGTGGCCCTCTGTCTCGCCGACCGGCGCCGGCCGCTCACACCGGTCTGGCGGACGGCGCCGTGGACCTACCTGCGGTTCCACGAGGGTCGTGCCCAGCCGCGGCCCTGCTACGGGCGGACGGCGCTCGCGACGTGGGCCGGCCGGCTCGCCGCCGGGTGGTCGGCCGAGGAGGACTGCTACGTGTACTTCAACAACGACCCGCGCGGCTGCGCGCCGCGCGATGCCGCCCGGTTCGCCGGGCTCGTGGCGGGCGCGGGGCTCCGGCCGACCCGCGTCCCGACGGTGCGCTCGATCGGCGTCCGGGTCGACCACCTGCCGGGCGCTCGATCCGTCACCTGACCACGGCCCGGCCTTGAGCGTGGCCGGACTCGAGCGGCCGCCAGGACGATCGTTCCGGTATCGCGGTACCGATGAGCCCGTTGCCTTCTCCAGCGAATGGGTGAGACTCGAGGCACGCTCGAGGGCATGACGATGCCGATCCGGGTCGAGGCGTACACCGCCGGGGGAATACTGACTGGCCTTCTCGCCCGTGCCGGGTCGATCCGCGACGCCCTCGAGGCGTCGCCGGCGATCACCGTCGAGGCGTCCCGCTGGCTGCCGCTCGACGGCTCGCCCGAACGCTCGTCCGGCCGGGTCGAGATCGCGGTCGACGACCTGGTCCTGGTCGTCCCCGAAGCACCCGGCAACGCGCCGGTCCATGCCCAGTGGCACTCGGTCGAGATCGACGCCGGTCCGTACCGGGTCAACGGCGAGATGCCGACGATGCCCGGCTTCGACCCGGGCCGGGCCCTCGCCCGCCCGACGGGTGAATTCGTGCTCCTGCGCGACGCGCGGATCCGGCTCCTCGATCGCGACGACACCGGCGAGGCCACTGCCGCGGAGCTCCTCGTGAACCGCTACACGGTCGACCGCGTCGAAGCCGACCTGATGCTCGGGTTCTTCTTCCCGGGCGCCGCGATGGCGGTCACGGGCCCGGCCGCGACGGCGATGGCGACCGCTTCGCCGCCGGTCACCGGGGACGCGCCCGGGCCGCCGCCCGGGTAGGTCTGCGGGGATCCCCGCCGCCCCGTTTCGCCGCCCGCCCAGGTCAGCCGCGCGCCGCGCCCGCCGATCGCCGCGGCACCTTGCGGTGGGGATGGTGGATGCCCCGTCCGGTGCCCCGGCCGCGACCGGTGTCGGGCCCGCCCCGGAGCGGCCGCGGCTCGGTGCTCCGATCGGGTACGAATCCCTCCTCGACCGTCCAGGGGATCGCCTTGCGCAGCAGCCGCTGGACGCCCCGGAGCAGATCGGTTTCGTCGATGCAGACGAGGCTGATCGCGTCGCCGGTCGCGCCGGCCCGCCCCGTCCGGCCGATGCGGTGGATGTAGTCCTGGGGGTTCCACGGCAGCTCGAAGTTGACGACGTGCGGCAGATCCTCGATGTCGAGGCCGCGGGCGGCGACATCGGTTGCCACCAGGACCCGGATCTCGCCCGACTTGAACTCCTCCAGCGCGCGCGTCCGCTCCGGCTGGGAACGGTCGCTGTGGATCGCCACCGCATCGATGCCGGCTCGATCGAGCCACGACGCGAGTCGCGAGGCGGCCAGCTTCGTCCGGGTGAACACGAGCACCTGGCGCAGGTCCTGGGTCCGGATCAGGTGGGCGAGGAGTGCCTCCTTGCGGTCGCGATCGACCGGGTAGACGAGCTGGCGGATGCCTTCGACCGTCGCGTTGCGGGGCGCGACCTGGACCTCGGCGGGATCCCGCAGGATCGTCCGGGACAGGCGCCGGATCTCGTCGGAGAAGGTGGCCGAGAACATCAGGTTCTGGCGGCGGCCCGGCAGGAGCGCGATGATCCGCTGGATGTCGGGCAGGAAGCCCATGTCGAGCATCCGGTCGGCCTCGTCGAGCACGAGGACCTCGACCTGGCCGAGGTTCGCGACCCGCTGGCCGATGAGGTCCAGGAGGCGCCCGGGCGTGGCGACGAGGATCTCGACGCCGTCGCGGAGGGCCTTGATCTGGGGCTCCATCGGGACGCCGCCGTAGACGACCGTCGAGCGCAGGGGGACCGTCCGGCCGTAGGTCCGGACGCTCTCGTCGACCTGCATCGCGAGCTCGCGCGTCGGGACGAGGATCAGCACCCGCGTCGGGTGGCGTGCCGGCGAGAACGAGGTGTTCGCGTGGTGGCGGAGCCGGTCGAGGATCGGCAGCGTGAAGGCCGCGGTCTTGCCGGTCCCGGTCTGGGCGGCAGCGAGGATGTCGCGGCCGGCCAGGACGATCGGGATCGCCTGTTCCTGGACGGGAGTCGGTTCGGTGTAGCCCTCTTCGGCCACGGTCGTGAGCAGGTCGGCCGACAGGCCGAGCGAGTCGAAGGTCAACTGGTCTCCTGCGGGCCGGCCGCGGAGTGGGCGCGCGGGGCCCTGGTGCTGGGCGGTCATGCGCGCCGCCGGCGCGCCGTTCACTCGTCCCCCGGAGCATAGCCCATGTCGGGCGGCCCGGCGATGGCGCGGCGGCTGCTCCCGATCGCGGTCGGGCCGGCCCGCCGTACGATGCGGGCATGAGCGCGAGGGGCACGCGGGCGATCGACGTCCTGAGACGGGCCGGCGTGGCGCATGCCGTGCGCGAGTACGAGGCGGGCCCGGCGGGCAGCGCCGGCCGCGACAGGGGCGGGGGTCGTGCGGCCTACGGCGACGAGGCGGCGGCCGCCCTCGGCGTCGAGCCGGGCAGGATCTTCAAGACGCTCGTGGCGTCGGTCGACGGCCGGCTGGTCCTGGCCATCGTCGCCGTCGCTGCAGAGCTCGATCTCAAGCGGCTCGCCGACGCGCTTGGCGGCCGCCGGGCGATCATGGCCGATCCGAGCGAGGCCGAACGGGCCACCGGGTACGTCGTCGGCGGGATCAGCCCGCTGGGCGGTCGCCGGACGCTGCCGGTGGTCCTCGACGTCGCGGCGATGGGCCAACAGACGATGTTCGTCAGCGCCGGACGGCGCGGGCTCCAGGTCGAGCTCGCGCCGTCGGATCTGGTTCGCCTCACGATCGCGACGGTCGCCTCGATCGCCCGGCCGCGCTGACGGCGCTGACGGGCCGCCGGGAAACGCGAGGGAGGCGGAAGCGGCCTATGCGGCGAGCCGCAGCTCGCGGACTGCCGCGCCTTCGGTCCGGACGCCGTGGAGGCAGAGGTAGCAGCCGAGGGTCGGTGCGACGTGTTCGCCGTGGCCGTGGGCGTGAGCGTGGCGGGCGATCACGATGTCGAGGGGGCTGAGGCGGATCGAGGCGATCAGCCGGCTCGGCATGTTCGGGGTCGTCATGGGTGGGGGCTCTCCTGGTCGTGCGAGGTCGTGCGAGGTCATGCGAGGTGTGCGGCGTTCGCGGCGCCGCTCGTGGCGCCGTCCGCATCGTCGTCGCGGCGGCCCCGACCGACCATCGCCGCTTGCCCGTTCGCCGGCTGCGACGTTCGTCCACGATCGGCCGGTCGTCCGGCCGGCCGCCGGCATCGGTCGCCTCGCGTCATGAAAACGGATGAGGCGCGAGGGGCCGCGGACTGGCATACTCTGCAGTCCCCAGGCATCACAGCCAGACAGGACAACTGAAAACCGCCGCCCCCACGGCAGAACCCTGTCGCCGCCCGCGCGTCCCCCAGCCCGCGGGCACTTCGTCGGATCGGCTCACCCGGTCCTCCCCGTTCGGCTCGACCGTGCCCGGTCGGGGCCGCGCTCCTTCCGTGCCGCGCCACCGTGCGGCCGCCGCTTCCCTGTCGTCGGCGGCATCCCACCGTCACCGTGCCTCCGCGCGGTGTTCCGGGAGAGAGGAGGCACCTTGTTGCCGGTTCCCACAAGCGGCGCCCAGCGGGCGTCTGGCCATCGGTTCATCCGGCTCGCCGTCGCCCTGGTCGTCGCCCTCGTGGCCGGCGCCGGGCTGGCTGCCCGCCCCGCCCCGGCCGTCGCCGCCGGGATGAAGGTCGTCATCGTCGTCGGTCCTGCCGGCTCGAGCACCGCGAACTACATCTACAACGCGAAGAAGCTCGCCAGCCAGGCCCGCGGCTACGGCGCCACCGTCACCGAGGTCTACAGCCCATACGCCACCTGGTCGAAGGTCAAGAGTGCCGCCCAGGGCGCGAACGTCTTCATCTACCTCGGCCACGGCAACGGCTATCCGAGCCCGTACGGCTCGTTCAGCAAGTACACCAAGAATGGCGTCGGCGTGAACTCGACCGCCGGCAGTACGAAGCACGTCTACTACGGCGAGTACTACGTCGACACCCAGATCCAGTTCGCCCCGAACGCGGTGGTGATCCTCAACCGGCTCTGCTACGCGTCCGGCAACAGCGAGTGGGGCGCCGGCTATCCCTCGAAGTCGACCGCGATCCAGCGGGTCGACAACTACGGCGCGGGCTTCCTGCGGGCGAACGCCCGGGCCGTCTTCGCCGAGGGGATCGACAGCGTCTCGTACGTCCTGCACGGGCTCTTCCGGACCAGCCGCACGATGCGCCAGATCTTCTGGAGCGACCCCGCCGCCGACGGGCGCTACGACTTCACGTTCTCCTCGTCACGGACGCCCGGCAAGGCGGCGATCATGGACCCGCTCGGGGCCAGCCGCTACTACCGCTCGGTGATCGGCGACCTCGAGATGACCGCGACCCAGTGGCGGGACGTCACCGGATCGGTGATCGTCTCGCGCTAGCGGCCGGCGATCAGGCGAAGAGGCCGGCGCGGCGCTGCAGCTGGGTCGACCGGGCAACGCGTCCGGGCGCCGCCCGCTCGGCGGCCACCTGGCGGACGATCCCGTGGATCGTCCTTGCCGGGGGCCGCTCGAGGCAGATGCGGAACGTCCGGAACGCCGGGTCCTCGCGGGCCGGGAGTTTGATGTCGTCCATGCCTGCATCCTCGCGCGGCGCTCCCGGCGAGCCCACCGACCCGGGTGGACGGACCGCCGCGACGTTCGGAGTAGCGGTCGTCCGACATCCGACGTACGCCGGACGAACGGAGGCCCCGGTCGCGATCCGCCGCATCGCGGATCGGCCGGGGCCATGAAGGTCGGACGTGCCTGGGTTCGCGCCCTGCGACCCGGCACGCCCGCCGGGCGTCTCTCAGATGAACGCCGCGTGGGCGATCACGCCGAGGAACGTGAGAACGAGGACCAGCAGGAGCGCGAACGCCGGGAACACGCCGAGTCCGTCGACCTCGAAGTACTGCGACTGCGCGGACATCTCGCGCCTCCTTTCAGTCCGTGTGCCGGCAGCCACGCCGGCCGCCGATGCCACGAGACTACGGTGGAGCCATGCCCGGACCAGCGGGCAGGCGTCGCCATCGGGTCCGCCACGAACGACCCTTGCCCGGATGGACGAATGACGGTCGGGTCGTCGGCCGGGCGGCGACGATCGACGGGTCAGCCGGGGGCCACCGCAAGGCTCGAGGGTCGCGACGCGACCTTGCCCGTCGGGCGGCCCGGCGACGCCGGGAACGGCGCGGCCTCGACCGCGATCTCCTCCATCTTCCCGGCGTAGAAGCCGTAGCGCCGCCGTGCCTCGCCGTGCCGGCCCGCCGCGACGAGCGCGGCGACGAGGCCGAGGTGGGCGCCCTCGTCGTACGGATCGCGCTCGAGGATCCGGAGGTAGTAGCGCGTCGCTCCGTCGGCGTCGCCGTCGGCCGCTGCGGCCTCGGCCAGCGAGCGGGCGATCGCGATGTAGGTCGCCTGCGCCTCCTCCCGCAGCCCGACCGCCCAGTCCTCGTAGGGATCCTCCTCGAGGAAGTCCCCGCCGTAGAGCGCCTCGGCGATCTCGAGGTGGGTCCGGGCGCCGGCCCGGTCGCCCGAGCGGGCGAGCCGGGCGGCCGCAGCCGCCTCGGCAAGGAACGTCTCGACGTCGAGGTCGATGTGTTCGAGGTCCAGCGAGATCGCGCTCTTGTCGGCCGGCACGAAATACTCGGCCGGGTAGGCCTTGTCCGGATCGAGGACCGAGCGAACCGTGGCGAGCGCCACCGACAGGCGGTTGCCGAGGGGCTCGGGGTCCTCGTCGGGCCAGAGCAGCTCGAAGAACGTGTCGCGGGTCGTCGGCCGGCCGCGGCGGGCGACGAGGATCTTGAGCAGGTCGCGTGCCTTCTTCGACTGCCAGGCCGTCGTCGGCACGACCTCGCCGTCGCGGACGAGCCGGAATCGTCCGAGCGCCTGAATCCGGAGGACGGGCCGGGCCGCGCGGGAGATGGCCTCGACGATCTCGGCGGCGTCCGCGGCCGGCCCGCGGGCCCCGATCGAGCGGAAGATCCGCTCGGCCTCCAGGGCGGCGTCGCGGCCCGCTTCGCCGCCGGCGATCCGGGCGAAGATGAGCCGGTTCCGGGCGTAGCCGTAGGGCGCCGGCGATCGTCGCCAGATCTCGACGGCTTCGCCGAGGAGGTCCAGCGCCCGGTCGTGATCGATCGACGTGAGGGCCGCCAGCTCGAGGGCGGCGGCCATGCCGGGGTCGTCCCGCCGGCTCCGCGCGACGGCGATCGCCTCCGCCGCATGCTGCTCGGCCGTCGCGCGGTCGCCGACCGCGAGCGCGACGCGGCTCGCCCCGAGCAGGATCGTGATGGGTGCCACGTCGCGCCCGAGGGCCATCGCCTGCTCGGTGAGCTCCCGGGCCTGCGTCGGGTCGTCGGCCGCGACCGACTGGGCGAGCCCGACGAGGGCCGGCGCGAGCGCCTGGCTGTCGGCGGCGTCGCGGGCGGCCCGGACGGCTGCCTCGAACGCTGAACGGGCGAGGAACGCATCGCCGCGGAGGGCGTGGAGCGAGCCCTCGCGGGTCAACGCGAGCGCGACCGACGGAGAACCGATCCGCTCGTAGATCGCCCGCGCCGCGGTGAAGTCGGCCATCGCCTCCTCGAACCGGCCCACGCCCTGCTTGGCCCGCCCGCGGTTCACGAGGGCCCGGGCATGGAAGGCCGCGAAGCCGATGGTGTCGGCGTGGCGGACGGCCGCGTCGAGGATCTCGAGGGCGGCCTCGAAGTTGCCGCTGTCGAGCTCGAGCGCGCCGCGGGCATTGCGGATCCGGGCGATCTGGAGCGCGTCGCCGGCCCGCTCCGCCGCGGCGAGGGCCGCGGCATACTCGGCGGCCGCACCGACCGGGTCGTTCGCCAGCTCGTGGCTCATGCCCCTGGCGGTGTGGGCCGCGGCGAGGGCTCGCGGATCGTCGCAGGCCGTGGCCCGCTGGACGGCTCGCTCCGCGGCGACCCGGCTCGCCTCGACGTCGCCCCGATGGGCGTGGGCCGACGCGATCCAGGCGTCGAGGAGGGCTTCGTCGGCAGGCTGGCTGCCGTCGACCTCCGCCCGCTCGTAGACCGCGAGCGCCGCGTCGTAGGCCCCCCGGACGCCGTGGACGACGCCGATCCGCCAGGCCGCGGCCGCGTCGAGGCGGCCGCTCCGACCGGCGGCCCGCTCGAACGCGGCGATCGCCTCGCGCCACTCGCCCCGGGCGAGGCACGCCTCGCCGAGCGCCCGCTCGATCGGCGCGTCGCGAAGCGCGGCCGGCAAGAGCCGGGCGGCCTCGACGACCTGGCGCGTCGACCCGGCAAGGACGAGCCCCCCGCCGTGGGCCGAGAGGAACCGGGCGAGGGCGGCCGGGTCGCCGGCCTCGAGGATGGAATCGAGAGCCGCGTCGACGAGGCCCTCGCGTTCGAACCAGTCGGCGGCCTTCCGGCGAAGGACGCGCACCTCGTCCGGTGGAAGCGGCAGGCGGGCGAGGGCGTACTCGCGGATGAGCCCGTGGAGGGCGTACCAGCCCGGTTCGCCCGGGAGCGGCTGGAGGAACAGCGCCCTGCGGGCCAGCTCCTCGAGGGTCGGCTCCGGACGAGGAACGCCGACGGCCGCGAGGAGTGGTGCCGAGAACCGTTCGAAATGGACGGCGTGACGGACGAGCACGCGGGTCGTCTCGCTGGCCCGGCCCACGACCTCCTCGGCCAGGTACGAGAAGATCGGTCCCTCCGGGTGTTGGAGGCGGTCGAGCACGAGGTCGCGCGCGCCGGCCGGTGCCGTCCGGTACGCCTCGACCGCGAGCCGAACGGCCGCAGGCCAGCCGCCGGTGGAGGCATGGATCCGCCCCGCCGCTGCATTCCGGGCGTCCGCGTCCAGGGCCCCGGCGCCGACGAGGACGTCGAGGAGCGCCGCGATCTCGTCCACGCTGAAGGCGAGAGACGTTCCGCCGAGGTCGAGGACCTGGCCCTGGCCGCGGAGCCGCTCGATGCCGAACGGCGGCTCGGTCCGCGAGGTCACGAGCAGGTGCAGGTCGGGCGGCGCGAGGCGGACGAGCGCCTCGACGAAGCGCCACGCTCCGGGTGCGCCGTCGAGCACGTGCAGATCGTCGAGGACGAGCACGAGCGGCTCGGCGACCGTGCCCGCGACGGCGTCGGTGACGAGCGCCGCGGCAGCGTTGGACTGGGCGAGGATCGCCGCGTCGTCGCTCGCCTCGATCGAGCTCGCCACCGGGTCGGCGAGGTCTTCCGACAGGTCCGGGAGCCGGACCCGCAGCGCGGCAACGATGCCCGCGGCGAGCGCGCCGATGTGGCGATCGGCGGCGTCCAGCGTGTACCAGGCGGTCGGGCGGGAGTCGGCGATCCGGGCGGCCAGCGTCGACTTCCCGAAGCCGGCGCCGCCGACGAGGATCGTGAGCCGCCGGCTGGCGCCTTCGGCGAGGCGGGCTTCCAGGGCGGGCCGCGACAGGGTGCCGAACGGGTCGGCCGGTGGCAGAAGCTTGGCCGGCCGGCCGCGCCCGCCGGCGGCGGGGCGGGGAGAACGCTCCTGCGCGCGCCCGCCGACAGTCGCCTCGGCGCCGGGCGGGGCGCCGTCGCCCGGCGAGTCCCCGGTTCGATCGGAATCGGCGGTCATCGGTCCCCTCGTGCCGGCTCATCGTAGCCGCCCCCCGGCCCGGGCGTCCCGGGCGAGCGACCGGCGGCTCGTGACGGCCCCGCCGCAGTGGGCTGCGAGGGTCGCCCCCGGCGTGACCGGATCTCTGTCCGACTTCGCCATCCTTTGGCACGAGACTTCACGAAATAGAAAGTCGACCTTGACATTTGTCATAGTCATCGGCGATATTGTGCGCCAAGCACACCAATGAGGATTCCATGCCGCACGACGTGATCTCCACCTGTCCCGTCTGCTCGAACGAGCTGGCCGTGACTCGGCTCCACTGCCGGAGCTGCGGCACGACGCTCGAGGGCGACTTCAGCGTCGGCCGCTTCGGCCGCCTCTCACGCGACCAGCTGGCCCTCCTCGAGAGCTTCCTGCGGTCACGCGGGAATCTCCGCGACATGGAGCGCGAGCTCGGCATCTCCTATCCCACGGTCCGCTCTCGCGTCGAGGCGCTGGTCCGGGCGCTGGGCTTCGGGGCCCGCGGCGATGAGGACACCGGCGACGCCGCGGCGCCGGCCGACGAACCCCCGGCCGGCACGACCCGCCGCGAGATCCTCGAGCGGCTCGCCCGACACGAGATCAGCGCCGACCAGGCCGCTGCCGCCATCCGCGCACTCGGGAGGAACCGATGACCACGAACGAGACCGAGGCCCGGCCGATCATCCACACGGTCGGAGCGACCGGCCGATTCATCGTCCAGGTGGCGTCCTGGGACGTCGAGCTGATCGGCGTCGACGGCGATGAAGTCCGCGTCCGAGATGCCGCCGGCGGCCCGCTGCCCTCGGACATCGAGGTCGAGCGGGGAGACGGCAGCTTCCGGATCGCCCAGCCGAGCAGCCTCCGCGGCCTGGGTGTCGAGATCGTCATCGGTGGCCCGCGCGACGTCCGCCTCGCGATCGAGGTACCGCGCGGCGCCCAGATCGACGCCAGCTCGGCCAGCGGCGACATCGCCTCGAGCGGGCTGCGGGCCGACCAGCACATCAGGACGGCGTCGGGCGACGTTGCCGTCCACGGGACCGCCGGCGATCTCGCCGTCGAGACCGTCTCGGGCGACATCGCGGTCGGCATCGAGGGGTCGCTGCGGCTGACCGGGCGGTCGGTGTCCGGCGACGTCACCGTGGAAGGCGGAATCGTCGACCGCCTTCGCCTGACGACGACGAGCGGCGACCTGCGCGTGTCGAGCGAACTGGGGCCGGGCCCACACGCGATCCAGACGCTCAGCGGCGATGCGCTCCTCAGCGCCGATCGCGGCGTCAGGGTCACGGCGCAGACGATCTCCGGCGATATCAGGAGTGATCTCCCGCACAGCTCCGAGGGCCGGCCGGGTCGTCGCTCGATCGTCATCGGCGACGGCACGATCGAGGTCCAGTTCAAGTCGGTCTCGGGCGATCTGCGGGTCGTCGGCGGCGGAGCGCGCTCCACGATGATCGAGCCGCCCGAGCCGGTTGAGCCGCCCGAGGCGCCCGAGCCGCCCGAGCCGCCCGAGCCGCCCGAGCGCCCGGAGGCGCCGGAGCCGCCCGCGCCACGCTCGAGAGACGCCGCGAGCCCGGACACACTCCATCCGGACACGCTCGACGACCCGGAGACCGCCCGCCTCGCCATCCTCCGCGAGCTGGAGCGGGGCGAGATCGACATCGCCGAGGCGACCGACCGCCTCGCCCGGCTCGACGAGGCGGGCGATGTCTGATCCCGTCGAGGAGGTCCTCCGGCTCGTGGCCGAGGGACGCCTCACCGCCGAGGAGGCGGCACCCGTGCTCGATGCTCTCGGGGCCGCCGGCGCCGGCGCCGACGACGACCCTGGCGAGGCCGAGGCCGCCGACGAGCCGGCCGGTCG
>DASTVH010000215.1:0-7210 GCA_035759195.1 Candidatus Limnocylindrales bacterium | reverse complement strand
TGGATGCCGCCGATCAGGTCCGAGAGCGTCGGGTTCAGCATGAGGTTGTCGAGGTTGTTGCCGGGGGCCGTCCCGATGAGCTGGACGCCGCGCTCGGCGATCGTCCGGGCCGCCTGGGCCTCGAGCTCGGTGCCGATCTCGTCGATGACGATGAACTGGGGCATGTGGTTCTAGACCGCCTCGATCATCACCTCGTGCTGCATCGACGGCGTGCGGACCTGCATCCGGCGGGCCTTGCCGATCGCCGGGTGCGGAATGTCGCCGTCGCCGGCGATCTCGTTGCTCGTGTCGACGACGACGACCCGCTTGCCGAGGTCGTCGGCGAGAACGCGGGCGGCCTCGCGCAGCATCGTCGTCTTGCCGATGCCCGGGCGGCCCATGATGAGGATCGACTTCCCGCTCTCGACGAAGTCGCCGATGATCTCGATCGTGCCGTACACGGCGCGGCCGATCCGGCAGGTCAGCCCGACGATCTTGCCGGTCCGGTTGCGGATCGCGCTGATCCGGTGGAGGGTCCGCTCGATTCCGGCCCGGTTGTCGTCGCCGAACGTCCCGATGTGGTCGACGACGTAGGCGATGTCGGCCTCGCCGATCTCCCGCTCGAGCAGCATCACCTCGGCGTCCGGGAAGCGGGCCTCGGGCCGGCGCCCCAGGTCGAGGACGACCTCGATCAGCTCCTCCCGATCGGGCAGAGCGTGCACGGCGGCGACGATTTCCGGCGGGAGCGACTCGAGCAGGGCATCGAGATCATCGATCGATTCCCGGCGCTGGTCGGCAGATCCCACGCTGGCCTCCTTGACCCGGCTCACCGAACGCCCGCCGGCACGAGGGCCGGTTCGGCGACGCGGACGAGGGTTTCCTTCATCAACAGCGTGACGGTTGCGATCGTATCGAACCCGGCGACTTCGAGTTGATTGTCGATCGGCGACTCGTACGTCCGAACCGGGGCGATCACACCCTGGTCGTGGCGATGGCCCGAGCCGCGCGCCGTCCGGGCAGCGATCACGCCGAGCGCGAATTCGATGAGCTCCGTCGCGTCGGCGCCGGGTCGAGCGACGATCTTGAGGTAGTGCGGCTGGTCCTCCTTGGCGACCCCGATCTGGACGAACGCGTCGAGCTGGGTTCCGTCGCGTCCGCCGTCGGGCGAGGCCTGCACGAACCCCTCCACGTCGGCGAACCGAAGGATCGGGGCGAGGCTGGACCGAGGCACCCGCCAGTTGCCGCCCTGACGCTCCCAGTCTGCGAGGCGGATCGCCTCGAGACGCTGGACCGGCTGCGGGGTGGACGCCGCGTAGAGGCGGAGCAGGGGCAGCGCGTCGAGGGCCACGGCCGGCCGAATCCGCCGCTCGGCGGCCTGGCTCTCCGGCCAGGGCTTCGGCAGGGTCGGTTCCGGCGGGCGGTAGAGGACGCGTTCCTCGCCGTAGCGGGCGAAGCCGGCCTGCATGAAGAGCTCGACGTTACCGTCCTTGTCGGCGCAGGCGACGTGGAGCCGAATCACGCCGCGCTTCGCCGACTCACGGACGAGCTGCTGGACGAGGCGAAAGCGGATGTCGCCCGCATCGGACGTGCCGATCCCGTCGAGTTCGACGATCGTCCACTCGTCACGGAACGACTCGCGTTCTGCCCGGATCAGCCCGGCCAGACGGCCCTCGACCTCGTACACGAACATCAGGTCGTGCGGCCGGAACGCGCCGAGCGGCAGGCGGAACAGGCTGAACACGCCGATCGGCGGCCCGCTGACCGGCAAGCCGAGTGAGCGCGTCGCGGCGTCAGCGGTCTGGCAGAGCCGCGACAGCTCGCCGAGGGCGGCGAGGTCGGTGAGCCGGGCCAGCCGGACCTTGCCCGACGGGCGGGACCGGGTCTCCGTCACGGGGCGGTCCTCGAGCGCCGGGTCGGATGGCGGCGGCGCCCCGAGCCCTCCGCCGGGTCGTCGTGCTCGGCGGCCATCGTCGCCACGAGCCGATGGAAGCGGGTCTCGCCGGCGAGCTCGGGATGGAAGGCAGTGGCGATGACGTTCCGCTCCCGGACGGCCACGATCCGGTCGTCGTCGAGTCGAGCCAGGATGTCGACGTCCGGCCCGGTCCGGTCCACGAGCGGAGCCCGGATGAAGACACCGTGGACCGGCTGGTGGCCGAGGACCGGCACCGCCAGATCGGCCTCGAACGAATCCAGCTGGCGACCGAACGCGTTGCGCTCGACGGTGATGTCGAGGACCGGCAGGATCGGCGGCTCGCCGCCGGCGATCTCCCGGGCGAGGACGATCATCCCGGCGCACGTCCCGAACACCGGGGCGCCGCTGCGGGCGACGGCGAGGAGCGGCTCGCGCAGCTGCCAGCGCTCGATGAGCCGGCGCATCGTCGTGCTCTCGCCGCCCGGCAGGATCAGTCCGGCGACGCCCTCGAGATCGGCCGGCAGGCGCACGGGCACGCCCTCGACGCCGATCGCGGCCAGCGTCTGAAGATGCTCCCTGAAGGCCCCCTGGAGTGCGAGGACACCGATCCTCATGAGTTGGCAGCCTCGGCGGTCAACCGGCACCGGCTCCCCGAGGCGGGAGGCTGCGCTCCGCGAGGCCGTCCGCCCGAGGACGGAGGGACGCCGATCTTCATGGTGAGCGCCTGCGGTCGCCGGCCCGTGCGGGCGACCCTACCAGCCCCGGACCGCCAGGCGCTCCTCGTCCGGGATCGCTTCCATCGAGATCCCGCGCATCGGCGCACCCAGGCCCTTGCTGACCTCAGCGATGATCGACGCGTTGTCGAAGTGGGTCGTGGCCTGGACGATGGCATTCGCCATGCGGGCCGGATCCTCGCTCTTGAAGATGCCCGATCCGACGAAGACGCCCTCGGCGCCGAGCTGCATGACGAGGGCTGCATCGGCCGGGGTCGAGATTCCGCCGGCGACGAAATTCACCACGGGCAGCGAGCCGTCCGAGGCGACCTGGCGAACGAGCTCGTACGGCGCGCCGAGCTCCTTCGCGGCGACGAACAGCTCGTCCTCCCGCATCGACTGGAGGCGGCGGATGCCGCCGAGGACGTCGCGCAGCTGGCGGACCGCTTCGACGATGTTGCCGGTCCCGGCCTCGCCCTTGGTCCGGATCATCGCCGCGCCCTCGTTGATGCGGCGGAGCGCCTCGCCGAGATTGCGGCAGCCGCAGACGAACGGCACCTTGAAGGCGTGCTTGTCGATGTGGTTCGTCTCGTCGGCGGGCGTCAGGACCTCCGACTCGTCGATGTAGTCGACGCCGAGCGCCTCGAGCACCTGGGCCTCGACGAAGTGGCCGATCCGGGCCTTGGCCATGACCGGAATCGAGACCGCGTCCATGATCCCTTCGATCATCGCCGGGTCGCTCATCCGGGCGACCCCGCCGGCCGCGCGGATATCGGCCGGGACGCGCTCGAGGGCCATGACGGCGACCGCGCCGGCTTCCTCGGCGATCCTGGCGTGTTCTGGGGTGACGACGTCCATGATGACGCCGCCCTTGAGCATCTGGGCGAGCCCCTTCTTGGTTGCCCAGGTCGAGGTTTCGACGGTCATGTGTGGCACTGACTCCGGACTTGTGCGCGCGGCTGGCCGTCCCAGGCTGGCCCCGAGGTCCTCGCCCGTTCGAGCCGGTCGGGCGCCTCGCGCGCCCGGATTATCGCACGCCCACCCCGAAGCCCGATCCGGGCCCGGCGGAAATGCGTCCAGTTGCAGCCAATTCGGGGCGGGCAGGTCGACCTAGCGAGCGACCGTCCGGACGACGCCCGACATCAGTTTCGTCGCCCGTCGCGCCGCGCCCGGCGAGAGCCGGCTGAGCGCCTCGATCAGATCGATCACGTCGTCGTCGGGCAGGCCCCCGAGCAGGTGGACGAGCCGGAGCACGGTCTCGTCGGAGACTTCGCCCAGGAGGCGCATCCCGCGTTCGAGCTCGCGCGGCTCGAGCTTCGTGATGAGCCCGACCGTCCGGTCGAAGAGGCGGACGAAGTCGGAGAACCCGACGAGCCAGTCGCGCAGCTCGGCGAGCTCGGCATCGCCGGGTGACCGCCCCGCGGCCTGGGCCGCGGCCGCGGTCGTGCGCTCGATGACCTCGACGATCGGGTCGCCCTCGCGGACCTTGCGCTGGGCGATGACGCTCGTGAACCACTGCCAGTGGTCGCCGACCGCGGTGTAGGCCGTCCCGGCGGGACCGCGCCGGCCGACGCGACGCGGCTCGGACACCCGCTCGACGATCCCCCACGTCTCGGCATCGGCGAGGGCGAGGCTTGCGGCCCGGTGGGAGAGCCCGAGCGCCTCGCGAACCTCGCGCTCGGTGAGCGGCGCGCCGCGGACCATCAGATATGCGTGGACGCGCCCGATCGCCGGGGCCACGCCCCAGGCCGCGCTCATCTCGCCCCAGGCTTCGGCGAACTGGAGGCGCAGCTTCTCCGCCGGCGAGCCGCCGGCTATAACGTGCGACTTGACAGTAGCGAGTTCTTGCTTCATAACTTGCTATGTCAGAGTAGCACGGAGGCGCGGGCAATGCGCTTCAGCGACCGGACCTCGAACTGGGTCGCCGGCTTCGGTCTCGGCGGGTTCGTCGGGATCCTGCTCGGGGTCATACCCGTTCTCGGCGGGCTGCTGGTCGTCGTCTTCCTCCTGCCGACCCTCCGCAGCCGAGCCCCGCTGGCGGCCGTCGGCGGCCTGATGGTCGGCGCTCCCGGCTTCTGGCTCATCCTGATCGGCCGCGCCGCACTTGCCTGCCGGGAGTTCGACGCGCAGCCGGCGCAGGAGTGCGTCGGACCCGATCTGACGGGCTGGTACGTCGCCGCCGGTTGCCTGCTCCTGACCGGTCTCCTCCTCTCATGGCGAGAGGCGCGGAGGACATCGTGAACGTCCGATTCGTCGGCATGCTGATCGCCGTGGCGATCGCGTTCGGCACCGTGCTCCTGCCACTGGGCCTCGGCGAAATCGGCCTCGTCGGTGCCCCGCTCGTCGGCCTGCTCGGATGGTGGCTGGCACCCGAGGCGGCGGCGGGCTCCTGGCGATCGGCCGCGGCGCACGGCCTGGCGATGGGCACCCTGGCGGCGCCGCTGGGCGCCGTCGCGATCGCCTACCTGAGCCTGATCATCGCCCTGGCCGGAGGAGATTCTGTCGGTGGAACGCGGTCGGACGCGACGTACGCCCTGCTCATCGCCGTCATCGGACTGCCGTACAGCGCGGTCGTTCTGCCGATCACGCTCCCGGCGGGCCTGCTCTGGGGGATCGTCGTCCGCGCCTCACTCGGACGGATCGCCCGCGAGCGGCCGATCGACGCGTCGTCGCTCGGCGTCCTCCACGTCGGGATCATCCTGGTGGTCGTCGCCATCGGGGCGGCCCTCGTTCCTGTCGCCGGCTGAGCCGACTTCAGGGGGCGACCGCACCGATTGCCGCGCGAGCTGCAACGAACAGCGGGTCGTCCTCGTCGATCGCGACCTCGCACGAAGCGAGCCGAACCGGGCCGGTCGCCGTTCCGAACGTGTAGATCGTTTCCTGGCCGTCGTACGCGGTCGGGCACTCGCCGGTGAACGGGCGGGCGGCGATCGCGGCGAAATCAGCCTGGTCGATCTCGACGCGGAGCGCCTCGAGCGCCGGGGCCGGGACCGTTCCGAGATCGGCCGGGGCCGGCGCGGTCGCGTGGACGCGTCCGTCGCGCTCGACGACCGTCGTCCGACCGCAGGCGCCGGTCGGGCACTCGCCGCCGCGGGTCTCGACCATGAGGAGCGGCCCGCCGACCGGCGGGGCCTTGACTCCGAAGAACTCCCAGCCGCACCCCGCGACGACCAGCGTTGCGAGCAGGACGAGGAGAAGGGCTCCCGGTCGGCGCAAGGACATGGCCCGACGACGCCCGGCCGGCTTCGTCGGTTCCGGCGGAACGACCGATGGTCGCGCCCGTCGGGTCCGGCCGTTGACGCGGCCCTATCATCGGCGCCATGCCCGTCCTCCGGAGCCGGCTCGATCCCGCCAGCCCCGAGGCTCGCGCGAACCACAAGGCGATGAACGCCCTCGTGGCGGAGCTCCGCGGGCGGCAGGCGCGCCTCGCCGGGCGCGGCGCCGGCGGCGACGACCGCTCGATCGCCCGCCATCGCGAGCGAGGCAAGCTGCCGGTCCGCGAGCGGATCGATCTGCTGCTCGATCCCGGATCGCCGTTCCTCGAGCTGAGCCCCCTCGCGGCGAACGGGCTCTACGAGGACGAGGCGCCGGGCGCCGGGATCGTCACCGGGATCGGGCGCGTCGAGGAAACGATGGTCGTCATCGTCGCCAACGACGCGACGGTCAAGGGCGGCACCTACTACCCGATGACCGTGAAGAAGCACCTCCGGGCCCAGGAAATCGCCCTCGAGAACCGGCTGCCGTGCATCTACCTCGTGGACAGCGGCGGGGCGTTCCTGCCGCTGCAGGCCGACGTCTTCCCGGACCGCGACCACTTCGGTCGGATCTTCTACAACCAGGCCCGGATGTCGGCGGCCGGGATCCCCCAGGTCGCGCTCGTCATGGGCTCCTCGACGGCCGGCGGTGCCTACGTCCCGGCGATGAGCGATGAGACGGTCATCGTCCGGGGCAGCGGGACGATCTTCCTCGGCGGCCCACCCCTCGTGAAGGCGGCCACGGGCGAGGAGGTGAGCGCCGAGGAACTGGGCGGCGGCGACGTCCACACGGCGATCTCGGGCGTGGCGGACCACCTCGCGCTCGACGACGAGCACGCGATCGCGCTCGGCCGCTCGATCGTCCGCCACCTCAACCGCCGCCCGCCGCCTCCGCCGTGGGACCGGGCAGCACCCGAGCCGCCGGCGGCCGACCCGGCCGACCTCTACGCGGCGGTCTCAGCCGACCCCCGCCGGCCTGTCGAGGTCCGCGAGATCATCGCGAGGCTCGTGGACGGCAGCCGCTTCCACGACTTCAAGCCGCGTTACGGCGAGACGCTCGTCACCGGCTTTGCCCACGTCGAGGGCTATCCCGTCGGGATCGTCGCCAACGACGGGATCCTGTTCAGCGCATCGGCCCTCAAGGGCGCCCACTTCATCGAGCTCTGCGCGCAGCGGCGGATCCCGCTCGTCTTCCTCCAGAACATCACCGGCTTCATGGTCGGGCGGGAGTACGAGGCGGGCGGGATCGCCAAGGACGGGGCGAAGATGGTGACCGCCGTCGCCTGTGCCGAGGTCCCCAAGTTCACCGTGATCGTCGGCGGCAGCTTCGGGGCGGGCAACTACGCGATGGC
>DASTVH010000214.1:0-2874 GCA_035759195.1 Candidatus Limnocylindrales bacterium | reverse complement strand
AGCCTCGCGTCAACGTCTCGGGGGGAAGGGCCCGTCCGCCGCCGCGATCGTGGGAAGATAGGGACCGCCATGACGGAGGTGCCGTTGCGAGCGCCCAGCGGAGGAAGCGAGCGATGACGATCTCCGAGCGGGTGGCTCCGTCCAGTGCGTCCATCGCCGAGGTCGATCCGGAGCTCTGGGAGGCGATGCTCGGCGAGCGGCGCCGCCAGCACGCCAAGATCGAGCTGATCGCCTCGGAGAACTACACGGCGGCAGCGGTCATGGAGGCCCAGGGCAGCTGGCTGACGAACAAGTACGCCGAGGGCCTGCCGGGCAAGCGCTACTACGGCGGCTGCGAATACGTCGACGTCGCCGAGACCCTGGCCCAGGAGCGGGCGCTCGCGCTCTTCCCCGGCGCCGAACACGTCAACGTCCAGCCTCACTCGGGCGCCCAGGCCAACATGGCGGCCTACTTCAGCGTGCTCGAACCGGGCGACCCGATCCTCGGCATGAAGCTCGACCAGGGCGGCCACCTGACCCACGGCATGAAGCTGAACTTCAGCGGCCGGCTCTACGAGGTCCACGCCTACGGCGTCCGGCGCGACACCGAGCGGATCGACTACGACGCCCTCGCCGCCCAGGCCGGAGAGGTTCGCCCCAAGCTCATCGTCGCGGGAGCATCGGCCTACCCCCGGATCATCGACTTCGAGCGGATGGCCGCGATCGCCCACGGCGTCGGTGCCCTGCTGTTCGTCGACATGGCTCACATCGCCGGCCTCGTCGCGGCCGGCGTCCATCCCAGTCCGTTCCCCCACGCCGACATCGTCACGACGACGACCCACAAGACGCTGCGCGGCCCGCGCGGCGGCCTGATCTTCAGCCGCAGGGAGCTGCCCGACGGGATCGATCCGGAGCGCTTCCCGACCGTCAAGAGCTCGCTCTCGGCGACCGTCGACAAGACGGTCTTTCCGGGCGTCCAGGGCGGCCCGCTCATGCACGTCATCGCCGGCAAGGCGGTCGCGTTCCACCTCGCCCTCGGCGAGGAGTTCCGGCGGGACCAGCGGCGGACCGTCGAGAACGCGGCCGCGCTCGCCGACGCGCTGGCCGGCAGGGGCGTGCGCATCGTCTCGGGCGGCACCGACAACCACCTCGCGCTCGTGGACGTCTCGGCGCTCGGCGTGACCGGCAAGGAGGCCGAGACGCTCCTCGACGAGGTCGGGATCACCGTGAACAAGAACCAGATCCCGTTCGATCCCCAGCCGGCCAACACCTCGTCGGGGATCCGCGTGGGCACGCCGGCCGTCACCTCCCGCGGCATGGGCCCCGACGAGATGCGCGAGATCGGACGGATCATCGTCGACGCGATCGAAGGGCGCGCCGATCCGGCGGCCCTCGAGGTCCTCGCCGGCGACGTCCGGGCGATCTGCGAGCGGTACCCCGTTCCCGGCCTGTCCGGGCCGGGCGACCCGGCGGGACTGCCCGCCGCGTGACCTTCAGCGCGGTCGCCGGGGCGGCCCTTCCGTTCCTGATCGCTGCTTTCGTCGCCGCGGCGGCCATCGCGTTCGTCCTGACCCCGGTCGTCCGGCGAGTCGCCCTCTATGTCGACGCGGTCGACCACCCCGACCACCGCCGGGTCAACATCACCCCGATCCCGCGCGGAGGCGGCGTCGCGGTCGCGACGGCGTTCATCGCGGTGGCCCTCTCGATCAGCCTCGCGAGCGCCGAGTTCAAGTGGCTGACGATCCCCTTCGCGGTCGACACGGCGAACCTCATCGCCCTCCTGCTCGGCGGCGGGCTCGCGGCCGCCTTCGGCGTCCTCGACGACTACTTCGACCTCCGCGCCCGCTGGCAGTTCGTCGGGCAGCTGGGCCTGGCCCTGCTGGCGATCGGCCTGGGGATCGTCGTCGACTTCATCGCGAACCCGCTCGGGCCGGGCGTCATCCGCTTCAGCGAGCCGTTCGCGATCGGCTTCACCGTGTTGTGGATCGCCGGCATGATCAACAGCATCAACTTCATCGACGGGCTCGACGGGCTCTCGTCCGGCGTCGCCCTCATCGCGGCCGTGACGCTCGGGACGATCAGTCTCACGACCCAGGTCAGCCAGCCGTTCGTCGGCGTCCTGTGCTTCGCCCTGGCCGGGGCGCTCCTCGGGTTCCTGCGCTGGAACTTCCATCCCGCGACGGTGTTCGTCGGAACGAGCGGCGTGATGTTCATCGGCTACACGCTGGCGGTCCTGGCGATCCTCGGCACGGCCAAGGTCGCGGTCGCGCTGCTCGTCCTGGGCGTTCCGATCATCGACGCGTTCTGGATCATCGTCCGCCGGGTCGCCCAGCGCCGATCGCCGTTCTCGCCGGACCGCGGCCACCTCCACCACCTGCTCCTCGACGTCGGCCTCTCGCACCGCCGGACGGTCCTGTTCATCTACGGCGTGTGCATCGTCCTCGGCGCCCTGTCGCTGCTCCTCACCGGGGCGAGCCAGGTCGTGGCCTTCGTGACGGTGTTCGTCGCGATCGGCGTCGCCCTGTTCGTCCTCGCCCGCCTCGACCTGGGCGACGCCGGAGCGGCGGCCGGAGCCCCAGCGGCCGATACCTCGCCGGCCGACCCCGACGCCTCGCTCTCCGGTGCCACAGCCCCGACCGCTGCCCTCGACCGCGGCGTGGGCGAGGCCGTCGGCCCGGGCATCGTCGACCGAACGGCGAGAGGTGAATCTCCGACGCCGCGGGCGGAGACCTCGCCGCGGCCCTAGCGGCCTCGCGGTTCGGATCGGTCGGGCGTACGGCGAGCGGTGCTAGCATCCGGGCTCCGGTCGGCGTGGAGATCCGACCACCGAGCGTGGCAGGCATGTCGTTCGAGCTGATCGCCCTCGCCGTCGTCGCCTTCGGCTTCGGCGCGATC
>DASTVH010000213.1:0-2337 GCA_035759195.1 Candidatus Limnocylindrales bacterium | reverse complement strand
TGACCGACCGACGACGATCCGGGATGGCCCGTCAGGGGCCGCAGGCTCGGCGTGCCCAGGCGCGCCCGGCAGCATACAGCCCGCGGTACGAAGAGGAGCCGCCGGGTCGCCGGCTCGGCCCGATCCCGCTGTCGCCGACCGGGATCCTGCTGCTCGTCGCGCTCGTCGGGTCGGTCGCCTACCTGCTCTACGCGATCACCGTCCGTGATGCGACCCAGCTTCCGCTGCTGGCGTCCGGCGCGGTCGTGCTCGGGATCGTGTTCGTCGCGATCGCGGTGACCGGACTCATCGCGACGTGGCGCTCGAGCGTCCGGGGCCGGGACGGCCGGGCGCTCGGCCATGCGCTGGTCGGCGGGATCGCCTGCCTGGCGGCCGCCGGCTGCTTCGCGGTCGCGATCATCCTCGGGATGGTGAGCCAGTAGCGGTTCCCTCGGGGGCCTCGCCGGTCCGCCGCCCGGGTCCCGATCGCGGGTCGCGGGTCGCGAAGGGGCCTCTGCTACACTCGCCCGCGCCCTGCCCCCATCGTCTAGAGGCCTAGGACGCCACCCTTTCAAGGTGGAGATCAGGGGTTCGAATCCCCTTGGGGGCACCACCTCTGCGTCTGGAAGGTTGGGCCGCCGAAGCTCTCGATGGGACTCCACGGCGCGATCTGAACGTCATGGCTGCCTGTCGCCGCGAGGTCCAGACTCCGGAACCGATCGCGGCAGCCCGAGACCCCGGGCACCCAGGCATCGCCGAAAGGCTCCGGGAGCTCGCACGGAGACATCGCCGAGACGCTCACATGGCAGCATTTTCGCTGGCCCTACGGGCAGGAGAACCGCCATGGACGACGCGAGACATGCTCACGGCGAGCCAACCGACTCCGGAGAACCGCCGGCCGACGTCGACTACGGGCATGACGTGAAGATCGAGCGGTTATCGGACTCGCGGCTTCGGGTCACCGTCGGTCGCATCGCCACCGAGGTCACCGTCGAGCGGGTGTACCGCACGCCCCGCTCATTCGGTGAGTTCCATTCGCTCGACCACCTCGTCGCATTCCTCCGCAAGAAGAGCGAGGAGGAGGGCGAGTAGCGATGGCCTACACCCAGCGCCTGTCCCACGCGATCGCGCCGCTCGATCGGTATGCGGACGGCGTCCGCGCCATGCGAGCCGCAGGGACGTACCACAAGTACGTCTTCTGGCACCGCCAGGTCATGGATCGGCACGACCACACCGATCCGACGATGCGCCGCGGCCCCGCGCACCGGGGACCCGCCTTCCTGCCCTGGCATCGCGAGTTCATCTGGCGCTTCGAGCAGGATCTCAAGGCCGCACTTCACGATCCGGACTACGGCCTGCCCTACTGGAACTGGGCGCGGGACAAGACCGACAGTCGCCTCCCGACGAGTCGCGTCTGGGACTTCATCGGCCCGAACACCGGGCCGATCTCGTTCGGGGGCAGCGGCTGGACCCGGATGAGCGCGCTGCTCGCGGGCTCGTCATACACGACCGTCGACCTGTCGGCTGCGGCCCGGCGGGAGTTCGATGGCTTCAGCGAGCCCGCGTTCGGCCACATCGCCCACATCCAGGACCGCGCGTCGGCTGACGCCCTCATGTCCGGCACGTCGATCGTGTACGACAGCCCGAACTGGGACACCAGCTCGGTCGGGTTCCGCAGCACGAACGAACGTGTCTACCACGACCACGTCCATGTGCTCGTCGGCGGGGACGTCGGCGATATGACCGACCCGGACATCGCCTGCAACGACCCCATCTTCTTCCTTCACCACGCGATGATCGATCGCCTGTGGGCACGCTGGCAGGACGCGAAGGTGAGTGCAGGGACTCCGCTGGAGGATCAATATCGCCCGACGATGTCGGAAGCCAGCGGTATCCAGCTCGGCCAGCGGATCGATGAGCCGATGTGGCCCTGGAGCGACGCGACGGAGATGGGTCGCTGGGGCCTCCCGACCGTCAATGTGACACCGCGGAGCGTGCTCAGCACTCGATCAGAGAGGCTGAACTACGTCTACGATGATCAACAGCCTGGCGGCTGCCTGGTAGTGGCCGCGGCCGTCATCAGACAGTGGCTCGACTCCCTCTTCCGGCGTCGGACGTAGCCCCAGTCGGAGTCCGGCGATGCACGATCCGCTCACCATGTCTCGTACTCGCGCCGACCGGACCTAGTCCTTCTCCGCGGCTGCCGACACGCCCGCGTTTCGGTCGCCCTCGCCGACGGGCCGGAGCAGGCGTGCCTCGTAGATCGGCCGCTGCTCGCTGATCCCCTTGAACGCGCGGCTGCCACGGTCAGCAAACCCGAAGCCGGCGCCGATCGTGAGATCACGCGTCGTGCCGGAG
>DASTVH010000212.1:0-14390 GCA_035759195.1 Candidatus Limnocylindrales bacterium | reverse complement strand
CGACCGGGGTCCTGTCGCTGACGTACGCACCCGAATCGGTCTGACCGAACTCCGGACGAACGGCCACAACGATCAGCGGGGGCGTCCCTCGCGGAGAGCGGCGACCGACTTCGCGATCCGGCGCTGACGCGTCTCGCCGGTTTTCGCTCCCGCGACCTGGAGGAGCTGACGCGAGAGCGCAGCGATCCGCTGACGGAGCCGGCGGTCCCGCGAATCGGTGACCTCCGTCTCTGGCCCGTCCACGCCTGGCCTGTGAGGATGCCGAGGGTGCTGCGCCGATGAGCCGCGGGCGTCGGGCGGAGGGTGCGAGTCATGGCGGGTCGGATCGTGGCGGCCGGGCGGGCGGCGCGCCCGGTCGCCGTCCGGGCAGTTCGTGGCGCAGCGACCGGTGCCCTCCTCGTCGCACTCGGCGTCGGCGCGCTCATGGGGGAAGGCCTCCACACGGGCATCCGAACACTCGACTGGTCGATCGGGATCGCGATCACCGGCGGCCCGGTGCTCCTGCTCTGGCTCGTCCTGAGCATTCCCTCCGCGATTGGCCGCCGGATCCTGGCCCGCCTGGGACGCGGTCGCCGCGGTCGGACGGGACGGCTGGTCGCCGGGGCTCGGGCGGCGCTGGCGGTCGTCTCGAGCCCGTTCCTCGCGGTGGTCGCCGGGATCCCCCTCCTCGTCTGGGCAAGCGACCCGGAGGGACCGCTGTCGATGTGGCGGTACCTGTTCTTCTTCGAGATCCTCATCGCCGCCGGCGCGATCGCCGGCATGCTCGCGGGTCTCGGCATCGGCCTCTGGCAGGCGCATGGGGCGGGCGGCGCGCGATCGCGGCCGCCGCGGGCCGCCGCGGCTGCGCTCCTCGCCGCGTTCGTGGTGACGACGGTGGTCGGCGGCTGGGCGATCCTGCCTGGTGGCGGCGACCCGATCGTCCGCGAGGAGGCCGCGGCGCTCGAGGTCGTGCCCACGCTCGACCTTCCGGATCCGTCGCGCCCCGGGCCGTTCGCGGTGACCGCGGCGAGCTACGGCTCGGGGCAGGACGCGCGCCGGCCGGAATACGGCGCCGACGTGGACTGGACCACACCCACGGTCGACGCCTCGAAGGCACTCGAGGGACGCACCGACGCGGGCGCCGCCTACGCCCGCTGGTACTGGGGCTTCGACACCGCTCACCTGCCGCTCAGTGCGCTCGTCTGGTACCCGACAGATGCGCCCGGCCGCCTGCCGGTGGCGCTCGTCGTCCACGGCAACCACGCCGCCGGCGACTACTCCGATCCGGGGTACGCCTACCTGGGCGAGCATCTCGCGAGCCGGGGGATCGTCGTCGCGTCAATCGACGAGAACTTCCTCAACGGCGACACGTTCTTCGACTACGGCGGAAAGGAGATGGGCGTCCGCGCCTGGATGCTCCTGCGCCATCTCGCGCAGCTGCGGACCTGGGATGCGACGCCCGACCATCCGCTCGCCGGCCGTCTCGATCTCGGCCGCGTGGCCCTCATGGGCCACTCGCGCGGTGGCGAGGCGGCCGCCGTCGCGGCGATGCTCCACGCGAACCCGGCCTACGAGCTTCCCGGGCTCGCCGACGTCCCACGCGGCTTCGGCATCCGGGCAGTCGTGGGGATCGCTCCCTCGAACGGGATGTATCTCGGGCCCGGGGCTCCGGTCGCCCTTCATGACCTCGACTATCTCGTCCTCCAGGGTGCTCACGACGGCGACCTGCCCGCCTTCAGCGGGCTCCAGACGTACCACCGGGTCAGCTTCGGAGACGCTGCCGGGAGCCACCTGAAGGTGGCGCTCTACAGCGAACGAGCGAACCACGGCCGGTTCAGCAGCGTCTGGGACACCGGGGACGCCGGCTCGATGCTGTCGTGGCTCCTCGACCGGGGGTCGTTGCTCGCCCCGGCCGAGCAGCAGCAGCTGGCCCGGACCGTGATCGGGGCCTTCCTGGCACGGTCGCTCCAGGGACAGACCGCGTATGACGCGTTCTTCCGCGAGCCGCGGGCCGGTCGCGATTGGCTTCCCGACGACGTCGTCGCCTCACACTGGGAGTCGTCGCGCCGGCTCGTCCTCGACGCCTTCACCGACGGGCGAGTCGACGGCGATCGACACGTCGCGACCGGCTTCGCGAGGGTCACCTCCGGCGACCCACCGCTCCGTGACGGGACGTCCCAGCGCGACCGGGCGACGCGCCTCGCTTGGGACGGCGCTGCGCGCTACGAAGTCGCTGTCGACCGTACAACGGCCTCCTCGATCGATCCCGGCGGATCGCTCGTCCTCGCGATAGTCACCGCGGCCGACCGGGCGGATCCAATCGACCCCCGCATCGAGCTACGGACGGCCGACGGCCGGACGGCGTCGCTCCCGTTGAGCGCCGTGGCGCCAACCAGACCGCTCATGCCGACCCGGCTCTGGAAGATCGGCGGGCTCGGGCAGCGGTATCTGCCGACCGAGACGCTGGCCTACCCGGCCGAACGGTTCCTCCAGACGTACGAGATCGACCTCGCCGCGTTCACCGCGACGGCGCCGAGGTTCGACCCGACGGAGATCGCCGCGGTCGCCGTGTGCTTCGAGGGCGAGGGCGCCGTGTTCCTCGACGACGTCGGCTTCGAGCCGGCCGCCGGAAGCTGAGCCGGATCGGCCGTCAGCGCGATCGCGCCACGAGCTCCCGGCCGAGGGCCGCCGTCAACAAAGAGCGGGACCGCCCGTCGATCAGCTCGCCCAGGCCTGGCCCTGGTCGGTCGCGAGTCGACGCAGCGTGTCGAGGCGGCTGCGGGCGTCGGCGGCCGTCGCCCGTGCGCCCGAGGCCACGGCGATGCCGAGGCGGTGCTCGTCGGCGATTCCCTGTTCGAGGGTCCGGGTGGCGTCGTCGAGGGCATCCCAGTAGCCCCGGAATCCGGTTCGATCGATCTGCGACGGGAAGTCCACGCCTCGGGGGAACACGTCGTTGGCACGGTCGACGAGGGCCACGCTCTTGGCGAGTGTCGCCGTGACCGGCGGGTCGAACGGGACCTCGTAGGGATCCGCTTCGCTCCCGACGAGCGCCAGGAGCAGGAGCGGGCGCGTCCGCACCGGCGCGACGAACCGGACGATGAGGGCGATGATGCCCATTGCGATCGCCACCGCGATGAGGAGCCCGGCGTACTGCGGCAGCCACTCGACCCACCCGGCCCGGGGCGAGCCGGAGGCAGGCTGGGTCAGGGCCTGGAGGACGGTCGGCGGCACGAACAGGAGCCCGATGACGACGAGGCGGCTACCTCGGAACTGGAGATGCGGCGGCCGGCCGTAATGGACGCGCGCGACACGGGACAGGGCGAGCAGCGCCATGGCTCCCACCGCGACGATGAGCAGCTGTTGAAACGACATCTGTCGACGACCTTCCGCTACGGACGAGCGGGTCCACCGACGCTCTTCGAGGATCGTGGCACGGCGCCGCACCCGAGGGAGTCGTGGTCGCTTCCGGCTTGCAGTGAACCACAGGACGATGGTAATGTCAACTGTAGTGAATGAACCCTACTATAGGTGCAGGGATGCCTCCGAGTTTCGGTACCGTGCTCAAGCAGGCCCGCGAAGTGCGTGAGCTGTCGGCCATCGACGCGGCACGTGCGGCGGCCATCTCGCCGGCGTACCTGAGCAAGCTCGAGAACGACGCCGTCAAGCGCCCATCGCCGCACGTCCTCCACCAGCTCAGCGAGGCGCTCGCGCTCCCCTACGCGGAGCTCATGCGACTCACGGGCTATCACCTGCCGGCGCAGTCACAGTCAAGCGAGTCCGGGACCGTCAGCACTGCCCTCTTCGCCGATCTCACCGACGCTGAGCGCGACGAGCTTCTCGAGTATCTCGCGTGGTACCGCGCACGACGTCGCTCGCGGCGGGCGGCGTCCGGCCCAGCCAGGTAGCTAGGGCCGACGGTCGCCCGGCTGCGGGATCGGCGGCTTGCGCGCCTTTCCCGCAACGGTCCCGGATCCTATTGCCGGGTTGCCGAGCGTCGCACAATTCCGGGACGGGGCGGAGGGTCGCCCTTGGGGGCGCGCGACGAGCGGGAGGTGCGTTTGTCCGCCACACCGAACCGAGCCGTTCTCGGCGCCTTCCTGGTCTTCGTTGTACTGGCCGGAGCGAACGCGATCGGCGTCCGCTTCACGATCCGCGAGGTGGGACCGTTCTGGTCGGCGGCAATCAGGTTCGCCGTCGCCGGGCTAGTCCTCGCCGGAGTCATGGTCGCGACCCGGCGGCCCGTGCCGCGGGGACCGCGCCTCGTGGGAACCGTCCTGTTCGGCGTGTTTGGCTTCGGGCTGGCGTACGCCTTTCTGTACCAGGCGCTTCTCGACGCCCCTGCCGGGACGACGATGCTCATGCTCTCGATCGTGCCACTGCTGACGGTCCTGCTGGCCGCAGGCCAGGGGGTCGAGTCGCTCCGGCTGCGCGCTCTCGCCGGCGCCGTCATCGCCTGCGCCGGGATTCTGATCGTGTCGGCAGACCAGCTCAGTCTCGACGTTCCGCTCGCCTCCCTCATCCTGCTCGTCGCAGCGGCGGCCTGCCAGGCCCAGGCGGGGATCGCCGTCAAGCGGTTCCCGCCGGGCGACCCGGTGGCGGCGAATGCGATCGGAATGCTCGTCGGAGCGGCAATGCTCGGGGTGGCCGCGATCGTGGTGGGCGAGGTCCTCGTCGTTCCTGAGCGACTCGAGACGTGGCTCGCCATGGCCTACCTCATCGGGCCCGGCTCGATCGCCGTGTTCGTCCTCGTCCTCTACGTCCTCGCTCGCTGGACCGCTTCTGCGACGTCATACGCCTTCCTGCTATTCCCGCTCGTCGCCATCGGGCTCGGAGCGTTGCTCTTGCAGGAGCCGGTGCAGCCCTCGGTCCTGCTGGGCGGCGCGATCGTCCTCGCCGGGGTGTACGTCGGGGCGGTCTACCGCCCGGCGTCGGCAC
The DNA here is from genome assembly GCA_035759195.1 of Candidatus Limnocylindrales bacterium. Taxonomy (GTDB): domain Bacteria; phylum Chloroflexota; class Limnocylindria; order Limnocylindrales; family CSP1-4; genus CF-46. Next base: position 9,476 of record DASTVH010000212.1, on the reverse strand, counting down.
CGCCCACGGCCGAGCGCGAGAGGCTGCGTGTCTGATCGGGACTGGCGAGGATCCGGCGCTCGACCCCGGTCACGACGGCCGCGTTGATTGGGCGTCCCGCGGATCAGGCGTCGTCGACTACGTCGTAGCTGGCGAACGGCGCGTCGCTTCCCGCGAGCTGCGCCGGCCCGAGGTACTCCACGAGCCGCTCCTTCCGCTGCCAGACCGTGAGGACGGCCGGGTCCCGATGCGCCTCGTCGACCGAATCCGGCGTCGCCCACTCGACGATGACGAGGTACTCGCCGCGGTCGCTTCGGCAGATCGGCGCGGGTCGAGAGGTGATGTGGCCGTTGGCCCTGAGGAGCGCCACCTCCTGCCGGAAATGGGCGAGGACCTCGTCGACCGTCGCACGGGGGCGGTAGGCGCCCAGCGAGAGCCGAGTCGGTCGGCGGGCGGGAGCGATCGGCTCGGGCATCGACCCGATCAGCGCCGCGCGCGGCGGGTCGCCGTTCGATCCACCGGCAGGCCGGCCGCGACCCAGCCGTGGAATCCCCCGTCGAGATCGGCCGCCCGGGCGAAGCCGAGTTCGCGCAACGTCGCCGCGGCGAGGCTCGAGCTGAAGCCGTCGGCGCAGACGAGGATGATCCGGCGGCCGCGGTCGGCGATCGCCTCGTCGCGGTACGGCGACGCGGGATCCAGTCGCCAGTACAGCACCGAGAGCGGGACGTGGACCGAGCCCGGGATCGCGCCCTTGACGCGACGGTCATCGCGGCAGCGCGTGTCGATCACGAGCGCGCCGGCCTCGAGCTCGGTCAGGAGCGCCTCGGGCGCCACGCGATCGAGTCGCGAGCGGGCCCGGGCCAGGAGCGCGTCGATCGTCGCCGTCGGCACCTCTGTCTCGCTCACGCGACGATCGTCGCGCGCCCGTCAACCCTCCCGGACGCTCAGGCCGAAGCGGCTCGCTCCGCGCGACGCGACAGCAACCGGACGACGATCGCGACCGGGATGCCGAGCACCAGCCCGCCCAGCAGCGACTCGTCGAAGGCGAGGCCGTCGATGATCGGTTGGATGTCGTCCTCCGTGAAGGTGCCCCACACGACTTCGCTGGCCACGAAGCCACCGATGAACCAGGCCGTCGCCGCGGTCAGCCACTCCCAGCGGCTGCCCGCCCGACCGATCAGCTGGACGAGGACACCGAAGACCAGCGAGATCGCCAGGAGGATGGCCAGCCCCTGCAGGCCGAGGTCGAGCTGCATCTCGCGCCTCCTTTCCGCGGACGTCCCCGACGTCCGCGCGACCATCCTGGGCGGAAGACTTCGTCCGCGGCAGAGGCAGACGGCCCGAAAGGGAAGGCGGAGCCGCTCCTGATTCGCCTGGACGGGACGCCCGCTTCGACGCTGACGGCTCGCCCGCCCCGTTCGATCTCAACAATGCGCAGCGGGCGGCGTGTCGAGGCGGCGTTCGCGAGAAACCGCCAGAGACCCGCATTCTCAAGCTAGCCGCCGGTCGGAACGGGTTTGGCGCGCCGACGGTCCCGGCGTCACACCATCGTTACGCCTTCTTGAGATTCCCGACGGCGGGGACGGGGCGGCGCACCCGCGGAGGGCGCGCCGAGCCCGTCAGTCCCAGAGGTCGACCTGGGGAATCCGCGCGATCCCGAGGGCTTCGTTCAGCTCGGCGCAGTGGTAGACGTCGTGGCTGAAGACCCGCTGGATGACTGCGCCGCGAGTGTGGACCCACTCGTCGTTGCCGAACTGCCGGCGGATCTCCTCGTCGAGCATGTCGAGGGTCCACCGATCCAGGCAGCCCTCGACGATCGCGAACGTCGAGTCGAGCGCGGCGGCGAGCTCGGCGGGGCCGAGCACGTGTTCGAGGTCCTCGTCCCCCGGACAGTAGTGCAGCGCGTCCGGGAACGGCGTCGTCTCGGCGCCGGGCTCACCGGCAAAGCCGCAGAGCCAGGACACCCGCTGGCAGGCGACGTGACCGACGGTCGCCCAGAGCGGCCATCGCTCGGCGGACGGCTGGAGGGCCAGCTGCTCGTCGGTCATGGCAGCCACGACGTCCCGCAGGCGCCGGTTGTACTCGGGCCACTTGCTGTAGGCGGGGCGGATCGCCGGCGAGATCATGTCTGGCTCCGAACTGCGGGGACGGTCGCCCAACGATGCGGGTCGATTGTTGTCGAAGCCTGTCACGTATCGCCGTGCTGGGGTCCGTTCGTCGCGACGTACGCCGCCTGAAGACACCGGGAAAATATGCGAGCCAGCTACGCGCAGCACGAAGTGGCCGAGGCGACGCGTGCGGCCGACGTGATCGCCGAGCGAGGAGTGCTCTCCGCAACGCCGCTTCCACTGCCGCTCGCCGGCCGGCGTGCCCGGACGTCCCCGTCAGATCGCTCGAGCCGGTCGCGGAGGTGGCGCAGGGCGTTCCTCGTCCTCGTCTTGACCGTCCCGATCGGCCAGCCCAATCGGGTCGCGATCTCGGATTGCGAGAGCCCCCCGTCGTAGGCGAGCAGGATCACCGACCGCTCGAGCGGGGCGAGGGACGCGACCGCGCCGGCGATCGATGCGCGGGTCTCCTCGCGGGACAGCCACGTCTCGGGACCGGGCTCCGGGGCGGCCGCGGCGACCGGCGCGCCGGCCGTTGCCAGCCAGTCGATCGGGGACGTATCGGCGCCACCGTCACCGCCGAAGGATGAGAAGGCCGCGGCATGATCGGAGCGATTGGCGCGCCGAAGGTGATCGACGGCCCGATTGTGGGCGATCTTCATCAGCCAGGCGCGCAAGGAACCGCGAGACGGATCGAAGAGCTCGGCGCGGTTCCACAGCGTCATGAACGTCTCCTGGACGACCTCCGCGGCGATCCAGCGGTCCCGGCTCGTCCTCATCGCCGTCGAGTGGACCGCGGGCGCATGCTCGTCATAGAGATGGGCGAGGGCTTCTTCGGACCCGTCGACCAGCTGCCGCACAAGGCTCGTTTCGTAGACACCGCCAACGTTCTCGGCTTCGTCTGGAACGTGCTGGATGGCCATCGACTCACCTCATGTACGTCTTAGTCGAGCAGTAACTTTCTCACGAGTAAGATACTTACGTCAAGACTTATCTCGTGTATCATGCGTGCATGACTCATGACCTGACGGATCGCGTCCTCGGTGGCTGGACCTCGGCGCGGCCAGAACTCGAGGTGGAGGCGCTCCAGGTGACCGCGCGTCTCAGCCGCATCGGGCCGCTCCTCGCGAGACGCCAGGAGGCGGTCTTCGGCGAGTTCGGGCTCGGCCGCGGCGAAGTGGGGGCTCTGAGCGCCCTGCGGATTGCCGGGCCTCCCCATCGGCTGTCGCCGACGCGACTGGGCAAGGGATTGATGCTCTCGTCCGCTGGCGTCACGAGCAGGATCGATCGACTCGAGCGGCGGGGCCTCGTGCGCCGACTGCCCGATCCCGACGATCGCCGAGGCGTCATCGTCGAGCTGACCGATAAGGGCCTCGAGGTCGTCGACGCCGCTGTCGCCGCCCTGGCGAAGAGCGACCGCGAGCTCCTGGAGCGGCTCACTTCGGAAGAGATCGGGCAGCTCGAAGTCTTGCTGCGCAAGTTCCTGAGCGCGCTCGAGCTTCCCGAGTGACGGCGGGCCGCGTGCGCGGTCACCCCGAACCTCGCTGAGCCAAACGCCGGCGGCTTCCGAAGACCGACCGGCTCGCCGCGCCAGGGTCAGGCGCCTCGACGCGATCAGGGGGTGTCGGCGCCCCCGTGGGGCGCCCCTCAGCGGGTTCCCATGCCTGGCAGTGCGAAATCTGGGTGGCGGGCCGAGGACGTATGCCCTCCGCCTCGACCCGAGGTCGCATTCCATGGAGCATGAAGATGAAGAGTCCCGAGTCCGCTCGAACCGGCCAATCGTTCCGCGACGGGCTTTCGCGGTTCACGCTGACGGCGCGAACCCTGGCCCTCGCCCTCTCGCTCGCCTTCGTCGTCGGGGCGTGCGATGCATATGCGCAGGGTGGCGGCGGCACCAGCGCCGACGGCGGCAGCAGCACCGACGGCGGCAGCAGCACCGGTGACCTGACCCTCGGCATTGCCGGACCCGCCGATGGCGCGGAGGTTTCGATTCCGTTCGAGGTGACGCTCGCATCGAACGTTGTCCTGGGCGCGCCGGAGTCGGGGAACCACCACGTCCACCTGTACTTCGACACCGGCACCGATTCGTCGGACTACGACCTCGTCTACGGCCCCAGCGTGCAGGTGACCCGGGAACTGGCCCCTGGTGAACACACGATCATCGCGTCGCTCCGCAACGCCGATCACAGCGACGCAGGCCCGTCGCAGACGATCACGGTCGTGATCGAGGACGCCGGCGGCGGGGCTACCCCGGTCCCCGCCACCACACCCATTGACCTCGGCTACTGAGCCGGGCGTACCAGTGACCATCGAGCGTTATCGCCGGTCAACCCGGCGATATCACACCGCGGTCTACGTGGCGACGCTGCTGCTCCTCGCGACCGGCTGGTGGTTGCTGACCGGTCGTGAGGGGGCTCCCTCGCTCCTCGCCTCGCTCACGGGCGTGCCGGATGTGGAGCTGCATATCTGGTTCGGCTGGGCGCTGCTGATCGTGGCCCTCCTGCCGATGCCATTCGCGCTCCGCGGCATCGCCATGTTCGTGCGCGAGACGGTTCGCCTCGATCGGGGCGATCTCGCCTGGCTCGTCCGCTGGCCGGTCGGGGTCGTCACCGGACGCTTCGGGCGCCATGAAGGACACTTCGACCCCGGCCAGAGGCTGGCCAACATCGCGATCGTGGCGCTCCTGACGGCGCTGATCGCGACCGGTGTCGCGCTCGTCTTCATCAAGGTCGGCCCCGTGTTCGCATTCCTTGCCGCAGTTCACCGACTTGCGACGGTCGCGTTCACGATCGTCATCGGCGGCCACGTGATCGTCGCAATCGGAATCCTTCCCGGCTATCGCGGCGTCTGGCGGTCGATGCACCTCGGCGGTCGGGTGCGGCTCGACACGGCGAGGCGGCTCTGGCCCGGCTGGACCGAACGCGTGGTCCCCCAGGCCGACGATGGCCGGACGGAAACCGACCCTGAAGGCGCGGGCGTATGGCCCTTGCCCCGTCACCCCGGATCGTCGCACGAGCACGACCGCACGCGGATGGCATGACAGGAGACAGACAATGACCCGAGAGAGAATGCCGGCGGGCGTCCGACGAAGACGACCGACGGCGATCGGTGCGACGGCACTCAGCTTGCTCGTCCTCGCGCTGGGCGTCGCCGCTCCCGCGTCCGCATCGCCCATCACCAGGGCCGGCGTGACCGATGGGACGCTGCGCGTCGCGGGAGGTCCGGCCGACGAGCAGATCACGCTCCGCTTGAGCGCGAGCGACGCGAACCAGCTGCAGGTCGATCTCGGCGCCGACGGATCGGCCGATTTCACGTTCGACCTGGGTACGTTCCGGGCCATCGAGGTGACGGCCGGCAACGGCGACGACACCGTGCGGATCGACCAGGTCAACGGTGCGTTCACGACCACGAAGGCGACCCGCATCGACGGCGGCAACGGTGACGACACGCTGCTCGGCGGCAGCGGCGCCGAGGTCTTCCTCGGCGGGAATGGCGACGACCTCGTCGACGGCAACGGCGGCATCGACACGGGGCTCCTCGGCCGCGGCGATGACGTCTTCGTCTGGGATCCGGGCGATGGCTCAGATATCGTCGAGGGCGGCCGGGGCTCGGACACCATGGTCTTCAACGGGGCGGCCGGCAACGAGGTGCTGACAGCCTCGGCCGCGGGCCGTCGGGTGCTCTTCACCCGAAACCTCGGCAACATCGTGATGGACCTCGCCGATGTCGAAGTGATCGACGTCCGGGCGCTCGGTGGGACCGATACGGTCGCCGTCAACGACGTGACCGGGACGGGCCTCCGGCGGGTTGACGTGGATCTCGCCGCCGCGCCCGGTGGCGCGACCGGTGACGGCCAGGCCGACACGGTCACCGTCGCTGCGACGAATGGTGACGACACGATCGCGGTCGACGCGAACGGTGCCGCCGTCGAGGTCAACGGCCTGCCCGCCTTCGTCAGGATCACCCATGCCGACGGGGCCGGCGACACGCTCGTCATCGACACCGGTGCCGGGGGCGACGATGTCGTCCTCGATCCGGCCCTCGACGGTCTGATCCTGGTCGCCATCCTGTAGACCGGCCGACAGCCGATCGGTGGGAGTCAGCGCGGGCTCCCTCCGGTCAGGTCCACCGAACCTGGACTTCTCGTCGCATGGCGAGGGTCGCGCCCGACCCGAGTTGCGACGTTTCCCCGGCGGTGCCGCGTCCTCCTCCGCGGCACCGCCCCTTCACGCGTCCACGTCCGGCTTGCGGCCGGGGTTGCCGATCACGGCAGCTCACCCTCAGGCCGACGAAGTCGTTCGCGTCTCGGGGAGCGCAGCCGGCGTTCCCGCGTCGCTGAGCGCGCCGAGCCGCGGCAGGCTGCCCTGCGCCGCGTGTGGCGCCGTGATCAGGCGGCTGCCCCGTGCTCGGGTGAAGAGGTTCCAGGCCCAGCGCAGGCCGACGAGCAGACGGTTCTGGAACCCGCTCAGGTAGTAGAGGTGGACACCCAGCCAGACCAGCCACGGGAATGCCCCGGCGAAGGAGAGGACGGGCAGCCGAGCGACGACGCGGAACCTGCCGACCATGGCCAGGTCCCCGATGTCGCGGTATCGGAATTCGGGCGACGGCCTGCCCTGGGCCCTCGCGGAGATGACCCGTGCCGCGTGCCGGCCACCCTGGATCGCCCCCTGCGCCACCGCGGGGACCACGGCGCCATCCGGGCGCGTCGCCGCTGCCATGTCTCCGACCACGAAGACCTCGGCATGACCGGGCACCGACAGATCCGGCTCGACGACGATTCGACCCCTGCGGTCCGTCGTCGCGCCCAGGGCGAGGGCAACCCTCCGGGCGAACGTGCTGGCTCGAACGCCGGCTGCCCAGAGGACCGTTCGGGCATCCAGGGGCTCGTCGGTGTCGTACGTGCGGAGCAGAACGTGCGTGCTCTCCACATCGACGACCGAGGTCCGGGTCCGGACGACCACCCCCAGTTCTTCGAGCTGTCTGCGGGCGGCCGCCGACAGGTCTTCGGGGTACTCCGGCAGGACGCCGTCGAGCTGCTCGACGAGGACGACGCGCGCGTCACGCGGATCGATGGCCCGGAATTCGCCCGCCAGCGTTCCGCGCGCCAGTTCCGCGATGGCGCCGGCGAGCTCGACGCCGGTCGCGCCGCCGCCGACCACGACGAACGTCAGCCAGGCCGATCGACGCTCGGGATCGGTCTCGCGCTCCGCCGTCTCGAAGGCGAGGAGAACCCGTCGCCGGATCTCGGCGACGTCCTCGAGGCTCTTGAGGCTCGGGGCATGCTCGCGCCACTCGTCGTGGCCGAAGTAGGCGTACTGGCTTCCCGTGGCCACGATGAGCGAGTCATAGGCGATCGAAGATCCGTCGGCGAGGAGGACCTCGCGCCGCGGCGCATCGATCCCGGTCGCCTCGCCGAGGATCACCTGCGCGTTGCGCTGCTTGCGCAGGATGTCACGGAGCGGCCGGGCGATCTCGGATGTACCCACGGCCCCCGTGGCGGCCTGGTAGAGCATCGGGCTGAAGACGTTGACGTTGCGGCGGTCGATCAGCACGACGTCGACCGGCGCCCGGCGCAGGCTTCGAGCGGCGTAGATGCCGCCGAAGCCGCCGCCGACGATCACCACTCGGTGCCGCCGACCCGTCATCGCGTGGCCCTCGGGTGGTTGCGTACTCGCCGACTGGAGTTGGAGTTCGGGTGGTCGGACCATCGTGGATCAGGACTTCATGAGCTGGCGGACGATGAGATGGCGAACGAACAGCAGCCGCCCGATCTCGTCGAGCGTCCAGCCGCCCTCGACGGGGGTCAGGCCATAGAGGTAGGCGGTCAGCGATCCGGCCTCGGACGGCCGGAACCCCTGCGCGGAGAGGTACCGGGACGCCTCGCGGAGGTCGCCCGCGGCCGCGTCCGGGGACGGCTCCGGCCCTCCCGTCCGAGGTCCAGGCGAACCCTTCGCCGTGGCCCTTCGGCCGGCGGCTCGTGGATCGAGATGTGTCGAGTACTGGTTCATCGGTCTCTCCATGCGGGCGACGGTCATCGGTCACGGCCGGGCCGCGCGAGCGCGGATCCCTTCCCAGTACCAGCGGCCGCCCGGCCAGCTGCTTCGGGCGACCGGCCGAGGCGCGGGACCGGCCGCCGTAGGCGGCCGGGCGCGCCGGACCGGCCGGGCGACGACCGTCCGGGGGACGGACCCGGGTCGACGGTCGCCGGGTTCGGCGAACGATCGGTGGGCCACGATCCACTCGTAGGCCGCCTTGACTTCGAGGAACGCCTGAAGGCTCCCGGAGCCCGCGCGGTCCGGGTGAACGTCCATCGCCAGGCGGCGATAGGCGCGCTTCACGTCGGCGAGGGAGGCTCCAGGCGCGAGCCCCAGCCGCGCGTACGGGTCGCCGACAGGTCGTCGGGTCGTGGCCATTCCACGGGCTCCACCGTCGTCGGGGTCAGCCGACGCTGAGCTCGCCGGCCATGTCGGGATGGACGTCGCAACGGAAGAAGTAGGTGCCCGGGGCGAGCGCCGGCACGTCGTAGGTCACCACGGCCGGTCCGCTGAACGGCTCCGAGCCGAACATCATCTCGGACGCCGATTCATCGCGGTAGATCGCCACGTTGTGGGGGGCACTCTCCTGGTTGTCGAACGCGACCTGGAACGGCTCGTCGGCGGGCGCCGACAGCCTGCTCGTGGAGAACTCCAGGTCGTCCGCAGCGATCGTGAGGGCGTCCGGATCGATCGACGGCTCGACCGTCCGACCGGCCGAGCCCGCCGAGCATGCCGCAAGGCCGACGATCGCGATGGTGATCAGGGCCGTTGACAGGAGGCGGTTCATGATGGGCTCCCTTTGTCGAGCGTGGCGACGGCTAGGCCCGACCGGAGGCCGGACCCTGCGGTCGCGCGAGCAGCGAGCGGATCTCGTGGCGGATGCGCTCGATCGGATTGCCGTCGCGGCGGACGAAGTCGATCGCGAGCAGGGCGATCAGGGCGAACTCGATCGCCTTCGCCAGGTAGGCGGTCGAGTAGAAGACCGGGTCGATCACCCAGCCGACGATCGTCGCTGCGGCATAGGCGGCGAGCCCGATCCGGACGAGCCAGCGATAGCGGACGGCGATCGCGATCGGGACGACCATCGCGGTGGCACCCACGAGATAGCCGATGCCGTTCAGGGTGAACAGGAGGCCGCCCAGGGTCAGGTGGATGTAGGCCGTGGCCAGGGTCAAGGCCACGATCACCACGCGCAGCACGATGTCTGCGTCGCTGAGTGGTCGGCTGAAGCGGGTCTCGGACATGCTGAATCCTCTTCCTCGGGCGCTCGGCCTCGAGCGTCGATCGCTGGTCGCTTGAGTGAATACGAACCCTCCCGGCGGGGCCGCGCCCGCGAGTGAACCTCGTCGCGAGCGGC
>DASTVH010000211.1:0-8604 GCA_035759195.1 Candidatus Limnocylindrales bacterium | reverse complement strand
TACGGATTCGAGAGTGTGACTTCGATGACGTACGGGAAGCGGCTCCGCGTCGACTGGTGCCAGTACGGGTCGGCACGGAGGTTCTCCCGCGACTGGCCGACCACCGGGTCCCCCTGCAATTCGGCGTGGAACGTCCCGTTGGTCGCGGGGACGAAGCCGACACCTTCGGCGAAGACACCCAGGACGATGTCGACGTCGGCCTGGGCGAGCAGGTCGGCGAGGGTGGTTGCCTGGGCCTCGAGCAGGGCGAGCACCGCCGGATTGACCGCCCCGTCGGCCCCGATGACCGGGCGGCCGCTGGCCCGTTCCGCCTCGGCCGCGATCCCGTCGACGTAGCTCGCGACGACGTTCGCCCGGTGGGTCAGATCGGTCTGCTGCTGGCGGGTGAAGTAGTCGTCGAGGCGATTGACGACGAAGATCGAGACGAGAGCGAGCGTGAGCGCGACGACCCCGACGAACCCGAGGGTGAGGCGAGCCTGGAACGTCCGCGGTGCCAGGCGGCGGAGGAGCTGCAGGCGCCCGCGCGGCGCCTCAGCGTTCGGCGAATGCGTAGCCGACACCCCGGACCGTCAGAACGAACGCGGGCACGGCCGGGTCGTCCTCGATCTTGTCGCGCAGGTGGCTGACGTGGACGTTGATCGTCTTCTCGTCCTGGTCGAGTGCCTCGTAATCGCGGAGGAGCTCGAGGAGCTCGCTTCGGGTGTACACGCGGCCGGGCCGCGACGCGAGATGGCGGAGGATCTCGAACTCGGTCGGAGTCAGGCTGATCCGGCGCTGACCCCGCTGGACCCGCCGCCGCTCGAGGTCGATGACGAGGTCGCCGTGGCGGATGACCCGGCCGCCGGCGGCGTCCGCCAGGTCGCCGTACGCCCGTCGCAACAGGGCCTTGATCCGGCTCATGAGCTCGCGCAGCCCGAACGGCTTCGTCAGGTAATCGTCGGCGCCGAGCTCGAGCCCGATGACCTTGTCGACCTCGTCGTCGCGGGCGGTCAGGACGAGGACCGGCGCCTTCGAACCTGCCGCCCGGAGGCGGCGGAGCACCTCGAAGCCGTCCATTCCGGGCAGCCGCACGTCGAGGACGACGAGGTCCGGCGCCTGGTTCGTGGCGAAGTCGAGACCCTCCTCGCCGGAACGGGCGACCGCAACCTGGTATCCCTCCTGCTGGAGCGCGTACTGGATCCCGCGGGCGACGGCGAACTCGTCTTCGACGATGAGGATGGTGGAGGACACGCCGCGATGCTACACCGAGCGTGCCCGCGAGCCCCGCCCCGCGGCCCGGCACCGGGGTGCGACGAGCCGCGATCACGAGGCGTGATAAGGTGTGCGCCGTTCTCGGGCGCCCCGGCGATCGCCGGCGAGACGCGCCCGCGGCCCAGACGATCGATCAACCGAGGTTCTCCAGCCCGATGGCCACCGCCACCTCCGCCCGTCCCGCCCTCAGCGCCGAGCCGCGCGACATCACCGGCAAGCGCGTCGCCGGCCTGCGCCGATCCGGCCGCCTGCCGGCCGTCGTCTTCGGCCACGGCCTCGATTCGACGAACGTGAGCGTCGACACCCACGACTTCGAGCTGCTGCGCCGGAAGACCGGGCCGAACGCCCTCGTCGACCTCTCGGTCGGTGGCAAGAAGCCCCAGCCGGTCCTCATCCAGGGCGTCCAGGTCCATCCGGTGACCCGCCGCCCGCTCCACGTCGACCTCTTCCTCGTCCGCATGACCGAGGAGCTGACCGTCGACGTGCCGCTCGTTCCGATCGGGACGTCGGCGGCCGTGGTCGACGAGGGCGGCACCCTGCTCCACGGGATCGAGAGCGTCAGGATCAAGGCGCTGCCGGACCACCTGCCGCAGTCGATCGAGTACTCGATCGAGAGCCTCGTCGACTTCGACACGTCGATCCACGTTCGCGACCTCACGATCCCCGACGACGTGACGCTCCTGAGCGACCCCGACGACGTCGTCGCCAAGGTCCAGGCGCCGCGGGTCGAGGTCGAGGAGGTCCCGGTGGCCGCCGAAGGCGAGGAGGCGGCCGAGGGCGAGGAGGCGGCCGAGGCCGGTGCGGAGGGGGCACCGCCCACCGAGGGTGCAGCGCAGGGCGAAGGCGCCGGCTCGGAGGGCTGACGGGCAGGCGCGAGAACCTACCCCCGCTCGGTGAACCCCGCGTCGGTCGCCTCGACCAGCTCGATCCGGTTGCCGAACGGGTCCTCCGCGTAGAACCGCCGAACCGCGAGGCCCGAATCGTCGTCGTCGACGCGGACGCCATGCTCGAGGAGCACCCGGCGCGCGGCCTCGACGTCCACGACGATCAGGCAGGGGTGGGCCTTCTTCGCGGCCATGAAGCGCTGGTCGACGCCGAGATGGATCGCGAACCCCCCGGGCCCGACGAACCAGCAGCCGCCCCGGCGGACGAGCTCCTCGGGTTTGGGCACCTCGCGCAGGCCGAGCAGCTCGCCGTAGAACCGGCGGGCGGCCGTCTCGCCGCCGGTGGGCATCGAGAGCTGGACGTGGTCGAGGCCGACGACCCCGACGTTCACCCGCGCCTCCCGCTCGCGGCGACGACCGGCAGGCGCAGGACGAGCGCGTCCGGCGGGAGTGCCGCGAGCCGCGCCCGGAGGCGGTCGAGCAGCCGCGTCCGGATCTCGGGCTCGAGATTCGAGACGAAGTCCTCCTCGTCGAATTCGGCGATGAACCCGACGTAGCCCTCGACGTCGAAGGGGTGCTCGAGCATCGTCGCCTCGGCGTGCACGTCCCGGAAGCCGGCCCGCCGGAGCTGGGCGATCGCCGCCTCGACGCTCGGGATGTCGCCGGGACGTTCGTCTCCGTCCCGCTCGTCCTCGTCGGACTCGCCGAGCCCGACGTCGTCGAGGGCCGCGTCGAACTCGAGGTCCGGGCGGAAGATGCGGTCGTCGCGGAGCCACGTGACGTACGCCAGCGATCCGCCCGGGTGGATGACCCGGCCTGCCTCGCGGAGCGCCCGGGCGCGGTTCGGCACGAGCTGGAAGACGAACGACGACATCGCCGCATCGAAGGCGCCCGCCTCGAACGGCAGCTCGTCGGCGAACGCGACCCGGACGTCGAAGCGGCGCCGCTCGGACCGTGAGAGGAGCCGGTCCGCCTCCGCCTCGGCCAGCTCGGCCATGCCACGCGATGCGTCGATCCCGACGACCGTCACCTCCGGCCAGCGCCGGACCGCCTCGATCGCGAGCGTCCCGCTGCCGGTGCCGACATCGAGCAGCCGCCGGGCGCCGGCCGCCACGGCCGGCTCGAGCCAGTCGAGGAGGGCCCTGGCCCGCGGGGCGAGGACCGGCGCCCACCAACGCGCATAGCCCGCGGCGATCCGGTCGTAGCGCGCCGCCTGCTCCGTCACGGCCCGAATCCTGCCATGCCGGACGGCCCGCCCGTCGGGGCCGGTCGGCCCGTGTGTTGACGACCCACGCCCGTCACTGCGCTGCGGATCGTCGGCCTACGCTGCGGCGGTGAAGCTCCCGGCTCCGCTCATCGACGCGCTCCTCGTGCGGAACGGTCCGGTGCCGGTTCCGTACCGCGGGCCCGAGCTCCTCGAGCTGCCCCTGCTCAACAAGGACGCGGCGTTCAGCCCCGAAGAGCGTGATGCGCTGGGCCTGCGCGGCCTCCTGCCGCCGCGCGTCGCGACGATCGACGAGCAGCTCGCCCTCGAGCTCGAGCATGTCCGCCGGAAGACCGACGACCTCGAGCGCTACATCGGCCTGACCGCCTTGCAGGACCGCAACGAGACGTTGTTCTACCGACTCCTCGCCGACAACCTCGAGGAGTTCCTGCCGGTCGTCTACACGCCGACGGTCGGTCGCGCCTGCCAGGAGTTCAGCCACATCCTGCGCCGGACCCGCGGCCTCTGGATCACGCCCGATGACGTCGACCGCATCCCCCAGATGCTCCTCAACGCCGGCCATCCCGGGATCCGCCTGGTCGTCGTGACCGACAACGAGCGGATCCTCGGCCTCGGCGACCAGGGCGCCGGCGGCATGGCGATCCCGATCGGCAAGCTCGCGCTCTACACGGCCGCGGCCGGGATCGCCCCCGGCCTCACACTCCCGATCTCGCTCGACGTCGGCACCGATCGGGCGGCGCTGCTCGAGGACCCGCTCTACGTCGGATGGCGCCACCCGCGGCTCCGCGGCCCGGCGTACGACGCCGTCGTCGAGGCCTTCGTGGAAGCGCTCCGAACGACGCTGCCCCGAGCGATCCTCCAGTGGGAGGACTTCAAGCAGCACAACGCGAGCCGGCTCCTGAGGCGCTATCGCGAGCGGCTGCCGAGCTTCAACGACGACATCCAGGGGACGGGCGCGGTCGCCCTCGCCGGCGTCCTGAGCGCGCTCCGGGTGGCAGGCCGGCGGCTGATCGACGAGCGCGTCGTCCTGCTCGGAGCCGGGGCCGCCGGCATCGGCATCGCCTCGATGCTCGCCGCCGCGATGCGCCGCTCCGGGGCGGACGAGGCGATGATCCGGCGGGCGCTCGTCCTCATCGACTCGCACGGCCTCGTGACGGCCGCCCGGCCGGCGCTCGACGAGGACAAGACGCCGTTCGCCCTGCCGTCCGACGTCGTGGCGGCACTCGGCTTCGCCGACCGGCCGGACGGCGTCGGGGTGCGCCTCGCGGAGGTGATCGAGGCGGTTCGACCCGGCATCCTCATCGGGACGAGCGGCGTCTGCGGCGCGTTCACCGAAGAGGCGGTTCGGGCGATGGCTCGCAGCGTCGAGACGCCGATCATCCTGCCCCTCTCGAACCCCACGGCGATGTGCGAGGCGCAGCCGGCCGACCTGCTGGCCTGGACCGACGGTCGGGCGCTCGTCGCGTCGGGCAGCCCGTTCCCGCCGGTCGACCTGCCCGACGGCCGCAGCCGGCTCGTCGGCCAGTCGAACAACGTCTACGTCTTTCCCGGGGTCGGCCTCGGCGCGATCGTGGCCCAGGCCGCGACGATCCCAGACGAAGCATTCCTCGCCGCGGCGGCCCGAATCGCCGCGCTCACCGGTCCGGAGCGGCTTTCGGCCGGCGCGATCTACCCGCCGATTTCGGAGTTGCGGTCGGTCTCCCGCCAGATCGCGATCGAGGTCGTCCGGGTGATCCGCGACGCCGGTCTCAGCGGCCGACGCCCGGCCCTCTCGGACGCGGCGATTCCGGTTGCCGTCGACGCGGCGATGTGGACGCCCGAATACCGGCCGTATGCCGCCGGCTGACGGTCCGCCGCGGGCCGAGCGTCCGGCTCGGCCGCAGCGATGAGGCGCGCGCCGGCGCGTCAGGCGGCCGCCGGCGGCACCGGCGACTGGCGCCGGAGGAGCCCGAACCTCCGGGCGACGAACACGACGAGCGCGACGATCGCGGCAAAGACGAGCAGGATCGGCAGCCACACGATCGCGAACCAGATCCCGGCGGTCGTGAGCGCCTGGACGAAGCCCAGCAGGCTGGCCCCGGCCCGGTCGACCTCGGCCTGGGGATCCCACTTCTCGGCGGTCTGCTGGACGGCGAGGATCTCGGTGCCGAATGTCACGGTCAGCGTCGCGTAGGCGGCCCGGTCCTCGAGGTTCCGCTGCTGGGCGGTGAGCTGCTCGATCTGGCCCCGGATGTCGCTGAGGCGGGCCTCGATCTCGAGCAGGTCGCTGACCCGGACGGCTTCGGAGGCATGGCGGACAAGCGCCGTCTCGCTCGCCTTGAGGTTCCGGATCCGCGCCTCGAGGTCGACGATCTGATCGGTGACCTCGATCGCGTCGGTCTGCTCGTTGACCGGGGTGCCGAGCGCTCGGAACGCGTCGAGCGCGTCCTCCCAGCGATCGACCGGAATCCGGTACGAGACGTTGGCGGTGATCTCGTCGCCGTCGTTGTACTGCTGCGACGCGCCGATGTAGCCGCCCATCCCGAGGACCGTCGCCCGTGCGCTCGTGAGCGCCGCGCGAACGTCGGCGACCTCGAGCTGGAGGGAGCCCGTCCGGACGATCCGGGCGTCGTCGCGGAAGGCGTCGTTCGGGACCTCGCCGCCATCGTCGCCGCCGACGATGCCGCGGCCCGGCCCCGCGGTCGCGGCGGGGGCGCCACCGCCCTGGGCCTGGTCGCCGACGGGTGCCGGCGACGCCGCGGCCCCGCTCGCGCCGCACGCCACGAGCGTCGCTGCCATCAGGAGAAGGAGCGCGATCGAAAGGGTCCGGAGTCCTCCGGACGTCGGGAGCTTCATGTCCCGTTCCTCCGCATATCGGCCTGAGGCGAGCGGTACTCGGCCCATGGCATCGGCGGGACGCGGCGCGGGGTCCCGCGGTTCCGCCCACCTCGAGGGCGCCTGACACACGGCGGCCGGCTCGTTCGTCCTGTCCGACCGGAGGCACCGCCATGAATCGAGACGCCGCCCTTCGAGCCCTTGCGACGGCATCCCTGATCGGGATCGCAGGTCAGGCCGTCCTGTTCGAGACCGGCATCGGCCTGAACGCCGCGCTGTTGACCGCCGCGATCCTGACCGCCGGTTGGTGGATCGCCGACCGTGGTCGTCGAGTCGACCCGGCAGACGCCTGGATCCCGATCGCGGCCGCGCTCGTCGCCGCGGCGGCCGCCGTCCGGAGCGATCCGTTCACGCTGCTCCTCGACGGGGCGACGGCGGCGGCGTTGACGGGCGCGTCGATGGCTGCGTTCGCCGGAGCCGCGGTGACGCGGCGGTCGTTCGCCGCGGTCGGCGCCCTCGGCGCGGTCGTCATCGGCTGGGCCCTCGTGGGGATCCTGAAAGTCGCCGCCCTGGTTGCCCGAGCCACCGGCGCGGCTCCCGCTCGACGGCGCATGCCGCCACACCTCGCCCCGATCGCGCGCGGGCTGCTCCTCGCGGTGCCGGTGCTGCTTGTCTTCGGTGCGCTCTTCGCCTCGGCCGACGCGATCTTCGCGACGATCGCCGGCAACCTGTTCGACTGGCAGATCGATTTCGGGGGGATCGTCGAGCGGGCGAGTCTGGCGTTCGGGATTGCGTGGCTGGTCGCCGGCGTGCTCGCGGTGGCGGGCGGGATCGATCCGCAGATGTCGGTCCGGGCGGATCGGCCGGCTCCCGCGATGCAATCGCTCGGTGCCGCCGTCGCGAGCCCGGCTCCCGCGTACCCCCGCCTCGGGGAGACCGAGGCGGTGACCGTCCTTGCCGCGGTCGTCGGCCTGTTCGGGCTCTTCGTCGGGCTCCAGCTCGCCTACCTCTTCGGTGGGCTCGACACGTTGTCGGCGGCCGGGATCACCTACGCCGACTACGCCCGGCGTGGCTTCTTCGAGCTCGTCGCGGCGACCGGCCTCGCGGCCGGGCTCGTGATCGTCCTCCACGGCGTCGTCGAGCATCGCGGCAGGGCGTTCGTCGGTGCGGCCCTGGTCCTTGCGCTCCTGACCGTGGCGATCCTCGCTTCGGCGGGACTCCGGCTGCGGCTCTACCAGGAGGCGTACGGCTGGACCGAGCTGCGGTTCTACGTCTACGCCACGATCGCCTGGATGGGCATCGGGATCGCCGGCGGGTCTGTGCTGCTCCCCCGCGATCGGCTCCGCTGGCTCGGCCACCTGGTGGCGATCGCGGCGGTCGCGGTCCTCGTGGCCGTCAACGTCGTCGGCGCCCAGCGCCACGTCGCCGACGAGAACGTCGCCCGGCTCCTCGACCCGGCTCGCGTGCCGGCGGACGGCCGGACCGGGCTCGACGTCTGGTACGCGATCTCGCTCGGCGACGACGCGGTCCCGGCGCTCGTCGCGGCGCTGCCGGCGCTCTCGGTCGCGGATCGCGAGCTCGTCATGGCCGACCTGGCCGACCGCTGGGCCGAGCTGAATCGCCCGGAGGCGACCGGCTGGCCGGGCTGGAACCTGGCCCGCGAGCGGGCCCGCGACGCGTTGCGGCCGCTGTTCGGTCCGTAGCCGTCGGAGGTCGGCGGGTACACTCGTCGCCGTGCACCTGCCCTTCGACCCGCCGCTCGAGCCGATGCTGGCCAAGCCGAGCGACCGGCTTCCGTCCGACGACGGCTGGCTGTTCGAGCCGAAATGGGACGGCTTCCGGGCGATCGTGTTCCGCGACGGCGACGAGATCTACACCCAGTCGCGCGACCTCAAACCGCTCGATCGCTACTTTCCCGAGCTTGCCGACCCGCTGCGCGCCGCGCTGCCCGACCGCTGCATCCTCGACGGCGAAGTCGTCATCGAACGTGACGGCGAACTCCAGTTCGAGTCGCTCCTGCTGCGGATCCATCCCGCCGCGTCGCGGGTGAAGCTGCTGGCCGCCGAATCGCCGGCCTCGTTCGTCGCGTGGGACCTGCTGGCGCTCGGCGACGAGGACCTCCGGAACGTGCCCCAGGGTGAGCGCCGGGCCCGGCTCGAGGAGGCGCTCGCGGGCGTCGAGGCGCCGGTCCACCTGACCCCCGCCACGACCGACCGGGCGCTCGCCGAGGACTGGTTCCACCGTTTCGAGGGCGCCGGGCTCGACGGCGTCATCGCCAAGCGCCTGGCCGACAGATACCAGCCCGGAAAACGGGCGATGCTCAAGATCAAGCATCAGCGGACGGCCGACTGCGTCGTCGCCGGCTTCCGCTGGCACAAGAACGGGCCGGGGACCCACGTCGGGTCGCTGCTCCTCGGGCTGTACGACGAC
>DASTVH010000210.1:0-5927 GCA_035759195.1 Candidatus Limnocylindrales bacterium | reverse complement strand
GCAGCAGCTCGAGGACCGGCTGGTCGAGCCGCAGCCGACCCTGCTCGACGAGGCGCAGGGCCGCGATCGCGGTCGGCAGCTTCGTGACCGAGGCAACCGCGAAGCGCGTCGTCTCGGTCACCGGGACACCGTGACCGCGCTGGGCCAGGCCGCCCCAGTACCGGAAGACCGGACCGCCGTCGCGCCAGACGAGCGCCGACCCGCTGAAGGCGTGTTCGGCGGTCCGCTGCTCGAGCCAGGAAAGGAGCGGGCGGTCGTCCATCGGATGCAGCCTACGCCACCGACCGTCGCCGTCGCCGGCCGTCCCGGACGCGCGACAATCGCCGGGTGACAGCCCGCCGCCTGCCGCCGATCGTCCGGACGATCGGCCAGTTCCATCGCGACGCTCGCCTCTTCCTCGTGACGACGCTCGTCGGCGGCGCGGCGCTGAGCCTCTACTGGATCGATTTCAACCTGTACCTCGCCTCACTCGGGTTCTCCACGGCGACGATCGGCCTCGTCGCGACGGTCGCCTCGACCGCCGGGGCGATCACCGCGTTTCCGGCAAGCGCGGCCTCCGACCGGTTCGGACGGCGGGCGGTCATTGCCGGCGGAGCCGTTGTCGGCATCGCCTCGCTCATCGGGCTCATCGCGAGCGAATCGATCGGTTTCATCCTCGTGTTCGCGGCTCTGTGGGCGATCGGGCAGCAGGCGTTCCAGGTCGTCCAGGCCCCGTTTCTCACCGAACACAGCGATCCGTCGCACCGGAACGAGCTGTTTGCGATCCAGTTCGCGATCATGAACGTGACGAACATCGTCGCCGCGGCGCTCGGCGGGATCGGGGCGACGGCGGTGGCGGCCGCCCTGGGCCTGGACCCGGCCGGCCCCGGAACGTATCGGGTCATCCTCGTCCTGATGACGCTCCTGCTTCTCGCGGCGCTCGCAACCGTCGGCCTTCTCTCGGACGACCGGCCGCGAGCGGTCTTCGCGCGGCGTCTCCGGTCGGTCGGCGAGCCGGCCGCCTTCCCGGCGGACCCGCGTCGGCCACGGGCCCGGTTCGGCATCGTCGTCCGCGACCGGGCACGCTTCGTCCGCCTCGTCCTGCCGGGATTCCTCATCGCGATGGGAGCCGGCCAGGTGATCCCCTTCCTGAACATCTTCATCCAGCGCAAGTTCGGCCTCGATCTGGCGTCGCTCAACGCCGTCTTCGCCCTGACGAGCCTCGGCACGATCGCCGCGATCCTGGCTCAGCCGCGTCTCGCTCGGCGTTTCGGCCAGATCACGTCGGTCGTGATCGTCCAGGCAGCCAGCCTGCCGTTCCTCGTCGTGCTCGGCTTCTCGCCGGTCCTCTGGACGGTCATCGTCGCGATGGCTGTCCGCAACTCGTTGATGAACGCCGGCAACCCGATCTTCAGCGCGTTCGCGATGGAGCAGGTCAGCCCGACCGAGCGGGCCACGCTCTCCGCGGCGATGAGCGTGCTGTGGCAGGTCGGCTGGGTCGTCGGCGGGACCTGGTACGCGGTCCTCCAGGCCACCCTCGGGTTCGAGGGCGGCTACACCGTCAACTTCGTCACGATCATCACGCTCTACTCCATCGCGACGAGCCTCTACTGGATCTGGTTCCGGCGCGTCGACCGCCGGACGCTGGCCGCCCGAACGGCTGCCTGACCGGTCCGAGACGCCGGCGAGACGGGCCGCGCGCACCGTGACCCGAAGCGAGGATCACGCGACCTGAGGCGGCGGCCTCGCTCCTGGTCTGGAGGGCTGACATGCGCCGCGCTGTGTTCCTGGCAATCGTCCTGCTGTTCGCGTTCACGGCCCCGGTGGCCGCCGCGGCGGTAAACGACACGCAGGCGACCGCGATCGCCATCTCGACGGGCACGACCGTCACCGAGGACACGACGCTCGCCGACGAGACAGACCCGGTCGAGACGGCGCTCAACGAGTTCTGCGGTGCGCCGGTCGTCGAACACGGCGTCTGGTTCGAGGTGACCGTCGCGTCCGATTCGTTCGTCAGCTTCGACACCACGGATTCGGACTACGCGGCAGGCTTGATGCTGTTCCCGGCGACCGTGTCGGCCGAGACGCTCATCACCTGCGGCCCCGGCCGGATCGTCGAGCAGCTGCTCAGCGGCGAGACGTATTTCCTCCTCGTCTTCGGCGACGGCGAATCGGCCGCCACGAGCGGCGAGATGATCCTTCGCGTCGAGGAGGCGGTGCCGCCGCCCGACATCGAGCTCACCGTGAACAAGACGGGCACGGTCGATCGAGCGGGCGTGGCCCACATCAGCGGGACCGTGACGTGCACGAGCGTGGACGGGTCGGGCACGCTGTTCGAGATCTTCGGCGACGTGTCGCAGAGGGTCGGCCGGGTGATCATCCGGGGCTTCTTCGGGACCTTCATCGACGCCCCGTGCGACGGCACGACGACGGACTGGCAGGCGGACGTCTTCGGCGACAACGGGCTGTTCGCCGGCGGCAAGGCGGCGACCGTCGCCATCGCGTTCGGCTGCACGGACGTCTGCAGCGACCAATTCGTCGAAGCGACGATCCAGCTTCGCAAGGGCCGCTGACGCGGAACGGGGGAGCCGGGCCCATGCCCGGCTCCCTCAGCCCGCTCGTTCGAGGACCCAGGCCTCGACGGGCAGTCGCTTGCCCTTGACCCGCGTCGGCCCGAGGGCGACGCCCGACCGGTGCTCGCCGAGCGCGTTCCAGAGCGTTCCCGACACGACGACCTGGCCGGGCTCGCCGGCGGCCATGAGCCGGGCCGCGACGTTCGTCGTGTCGCCGATGACGGCGAAGCTGCGGCGGCCTGCGACGCCGACGTTGCCGACGACGGCCGTGCCCGTGTTCACGCCGACCCGGAAGATCGGCCAGCCGGGATGCGACGCGGCCACCGGCCGGCCGGCCTCGACGATCGCGAGGGCGGCGGCCGCGGCCCGCCGCGGATGGTCGGGCTGGTCGGCCGCCGCGTTGAAGATCGCCATCACGCCGTCGCCGGCGAAGTGTTCGATCACGCCCCCGGCGGCGTCGATGACAGGCACCACGACCGCCCAGTACTCGTTGAGCATCGCGATGACCTCGGTCGGGGCCCGGGTCTCGCTGAACGTCGTGAAGCCGGCCAGGTCGGCGAAGACCACGCTGACCTCCTGTTCGATCCCACCGAGCCGGTTCGCCTCCGGTTCCCGGATGCGCCGGGCGACGACCGAGGGCAGGTAGGGCCGGAACGAATCGTCGAGGCGCCGGAGTTCGCGGGCAGCCTGGGCGATCAGCTTGACGTCGTCGCTCGTCGCACCTTCGCGGCGCAGGTCGGCCACGATCCGGTCGGGCGGCTCGCCCCGCTCGTCGGCCGCCGCGACGGCCGCGATCGCGCGGGCGTGCCAGCGGTCGACCCGGGCGAGCGTCCGTTCGAGGTAGAGACCACCAAACGCCCCGGTCAGCGTCCCGCTCCGGCGGTACTCGCGGCGGGCCCCGAGTGCGATCACCGCGAACGCGAGCAGCATGAGGACGTGCCACTCCCACCACGACAGATGCCAGTTGCGGCTGAACAGGATCGCGATCATCGCTTCGGCCAGGAGCACGAACGCCACCGCCACCGCGAGCGTCACGACGCCGCCACGTCGGCGGTACAGCTCCACGTAGCGCCAGGCGGCGTAGGCGAAGAAGCCGACCGCGAGGATGGCCGGTGCGACGAGCGGGCCCGTGCTCTCCCGGGCCGGCGGCGGCCCGTCGAGCGGCGGAAGGCCGGCCACCGACAGGACAGCCCAGCCGACCATGAGGGCCACGAGGAGCCCGGTCAGGAGCGCCCGTCGCCGGAGGACCGTCGAGGCCCGCGGTCCGGCGAGCGAGCTCGTGGATGCGGCAGCGAAGAACGAGGCGACGACAAGCCCGAGCGGGGTCGCGACGACGAACCCGACGTTCGGGCGGGGGAGGAGCACGCCCGGGGTCGCGAGCGCATGGAGACCGAGGAACCCGGCACCGGCAAGGAACGCGAGCGACACGAGCACGAGCCGGGCGTCGCGGTAGCGGCCTGCGGCGACGTTCGTGACGTAGGCCAGCACGACGTTGACCGCGGCCGTCAGCAGCACGAGCCAGAAGTGGCTCGGGTGGTGCTCCCACTCGAGGTCGAACTCCGGCCTGGCGAGGAGCAGGGCGAGCCCGACGAGCGGCAGCACGAGCAGGCCCAGCCAGGGCCAGGGAACGGCGGGCGGCTGCGCGGCGGCGGATGGGTCGCGGCTCATCCGGGAAGAGTACGAGCCCTGACGAGCCGGGGAAGGGACGAACGTCCGGTTCGCCCGAGACGGCAGGCGATGCGGAGCCGTACGCTGCCGCCTCATGACAGGACAAGTCGACGTCGCTTGGCTCGTCGACCGATGAGTCTGTGGTCAACCGGGGTCTGAATGACATGAACGTCATCGATGCCGCACAACCGCGCCCCGTCCGTGATCGGCGATCCGAGGACGCTTCGGCCGCGCGGGACGAGGCCCCGCTCCTCGCGGCAGCCCGGGCCGGAGACGAGTCGGCGTTCGCCGAACTGACGGAGCGCTACCGGCGCCAGCTCCACGTCCACGCCTACCGCATGCTCGGCTCGGTGGACGACGCCGACGACATCGTCCAGGAGACATACCTCCGGGCATGGACGTCGATCAGCTCGTTCGAGGGCCGCTCGCTGTTCCGGACGTGGATCTACCGGATCGCCACGAACCTCTGTCTCAACGTCCTCGCACGCCGCCCGCGGCGCGTCATGCCGCCCGATGTCGGACCGCCGACGACCGACCTCCATCCCGAGCTCGCCCCGTCCGTCGAGCTGCCCTGGCTCCAGCCGTACCCGGACCGCCTTCTCGAACCCGCGGCCCCGGTCGAAGAGCGACCCGACGTGCTGGCCGTCTCGCGGGAGACGATCGAGCTCGCCTATCTCGCCGCGATCCAGCACCTTCCGCCGCGGCAGCGGGCGGTGCTCATCCTCCGTGACGCGCTCGCCTGGTCGGCGAAGGAGACGGCACAGCTTCTCGAGACGAGCGTCGCGGCGGTCAACAGCGCGCTTCAACGGGCTCGCGCGACGATGCGCGACCGCCTGCCGCAGCACGCCGCCTCGGGAGCCGGCCGGCCCGGCCCGAGCGACGAGGAGCAGGCGGTCCTGCGGCGCTACATCGAGGCCTCCGAGCGGGCGGACGCCCAGGCGTTCGTCGCCCTGCTTCGCGACGACGTCCGCCAGACGATGCCGCCGCTGCCCGTCTGGTGGGATGGCAAGGAGGCCGTCGCCGCGCTCAACGTCAGGTTCTTCGAAGACGAGTCGATCGGCCCCATCCGAGCCCTCGCGGTCGCCGCGAACCGCCAACCGGCCGCGGCGTTCTACCTGCGCGAACCCGGCGACACCGCGTTCCGGCTCATCGCCATCGACGTCCTTCGGGTCGAGGACGGCGGGATCGCGGAGATCGACACGTTCGACGCGGCGCGCTGTCCGGGGTTCGACCTGCCGGCGACGCTGCCGGGTGGGGCCTGACCTGCGCGACCGCCGACGGAGGCGGCTTACTGCTGCGAGGCGAGGAGCTCCTCGAACGGCGTCGGCTCGGCGTATGGATCGGGCCGCGCAGGCCGCTCCCGGCCCGCCACGGCCGCTGCGAGCTCCTCGGCCGCTCGGTCGATCCGCTCGGCGAGGCCCGGCTCGGCGGCGACGTCGCCCTCGCCCCAGTCTTCGGCGGCCGCGTAGACGGCGGTCGGCATCGTCGCGGCCCCCAGGTAGGCGAACAGCGGCCGGAGTGCGTGCTCCAGGGCGAGCGAGTGGCGGGCCGTCCCGCCGGTCGCGGCGATCAGGACTGGGCTTCCGGCAAGGCTGTCGCGCTCCAGGACGTCGAAGAAGGTCTTGAACAGCCCGCTGTACGACGCGGAGAAGATCGGCGTGACCGCAATCAGCCCGTCAGCGCCTGCGACGGTGTCGAGGGCCGTCC
>DASTVH010000209.1:0-11742 GCA_035759195.1 Candidatus Limnocylindrales bacterium | reverse complement strand
GGCGCTCGGGGTGGACTGCCCGTCCTCGAGGACGGAACCGTCCTCGACGTGGCCAATGTCGTCTGGTGCACGGGCTTCCGGCCCGACTACACCTGGATCGAGCCGCCGGTCGTCGGCGCGGACGGCTGGCCGATCGAGCGTCGAGGCATTTCCCCGGTTGCAGGCCTGTACTTCCTCGGGGTTCCCTTCCAGTACGGGGTCGCGTCGACGCTCATCGACGGTGCGGCACGCGATGCGGAGTACGTCGTCGACCGGATTGCCGAGCGCGTCCACGCGACGAATGACGAGCGGGCGATGCGGCCGGCCACGGCCTGACGTCGTCCGGTCGCGGGCGTCGGCTACACGCGCGGCACGGCGACGTCGTCCAGCCCGACGGGGACCACGACCGGCGGCTCCTTGGCCCGCTGCAACTCGAGCCGCCGCGCGATCCGCGACAGCGTGTAGTTGATAACGAAATACACGCAGGCGACGAGGAAGTACGTCTCGGCGGGGTTCCCGAAGAACGAGTGGGTCGATCGTGCGTAGCCGGCCAGCTCGCTGACGGCGGCGATCGACGCGAGCGAGGTGTCCTTGACGAGCGTGATCATCTGCGAGACGAGAGCCGGCATCATCCGCGAGAAGGCCTGGGGCAGGACCACCAGGCGCATCGTCATCGCGTAGGTCAGGCCGAGCGACCGGGCGGCATCGACCTCGCCCTTCGGAATCGAGAGGATCCCGGCGCGCAGGATCTCGGCCAGGACCGCGCTCGTGTAGATCGTCAGCGCCAGCGTCGCCGCCCACATCGGGGCCAGCCAGTCGCGCGGCATGAACAGGGTGATCCCCAGGATCAGGGCCAGGACCGGGGTCGCCCGGACGAGCTCGATCCAGCCGATGACGACCCAGCGCACCGGTCGCGGCAGCGCGATCCGCCCGAGCGCCAGGGGCACCGCGAGGATGAGGCTCGCGACGAGTGCGACGGCCCCGATCTGCACCGTCACCCAGAGGCCTTCGAGGAGGAAGAGCCAGACCCGGACGTCGCCGAACGGCGCCCACCGACGGGGCGGCAGGACGCCGGCGACGATGAGCACGAGGATGACAGCGAGCACGATCGCCAGGCCGAGGTAGCCGCCGAGCAGGCCGGCGATCCCGCGGGCGCGCCGCGAGCGCGCCGCCAGCCCGGTCATCGGGCGAACCCCAGGCGGCGCTCGAGGCGCCCCAGGACGATCGCCAGCGGGATCGTCAGCGACCAGTAGCCGAACAGGATTCCGAGGTACGGCTCGAGCGAGAACGTCCGCGACGTGACAAGGAGGCCCATGAAGAGGAACTCGCGGGCCCCGATCGCATACGCCACCGACGAGTTCCGGATCAGCGCCGACGCCACGTTGCCGAGCGGCGGGATCACGGTCCGGAGCGCCTGCGGGAGCACGATCAGGCGGATCGTCGCCACCTGGCCCAGGCCGAGCGATCGAGCCGCCTCGATCTGTCCCGGATCGACCGCCAGGACGCCCGAGCGGATCGCCTCGGTCGCGAAGGCCCCGGTGTAGACCGAGAGCCCGATCAGCGCCACGATGACCGGGTCGGCCGTGATCCCGAGGTTGCGCGGAGCCAGGACGACCGCGAAGAAGAAGAGCTGGATCAGGAGCGGCGTGTTGCGGAAGAACTCGACGTAGAAGCCGGCGATGCCCGACAGGAGCGGCCCACCCCAGACCCGCATCGAGGCCATCAGCGAGCCGATGACCAGCGCCGCGAGGAGCGCGCCGACGCTGAGCAGGATCGTCGTCAGGTAGCCCTGGACGAAGAGCCCCAGGTTGTCGACGATCGTCTGGCCGATCAAAACGCCTCCGAACGGGCGACGGGCGGTCCGGTAGACCCGGGACCGCCCGTCGCGATGGTGTGCGGATCGACGTGTTACAGGTCGAGCGGTGGCTCGGGGGCCTCCTCGCCCGTGTACGGCTTGATGTGGGTGTCGTACAGCTCTGCCCAGCGGCCGCTTGCCGCCATGTCGTCGAGGACGCCGTTGATGGCCTCGACCAGGTCCTCCTTGTCCTTCTTGATCCCGATCCCGAGGGGCTCCTCGGTGAACCGCTCGCCGCGGACCTCGAGGCCCTCGTTCTGCTGGGCCAGGCCGAACAGGATCGAGTCGTCGGTCGAGACCGCGTCGCAGCGCCCGTCGAGGAGCGCCTGGGCCGCCTCGGAATAGGTCGCGGTGAGGAGGAGCTTGTCCTCCGCCACGCCCTTCTCGCGGAGGTTCGCCTCGGACGTCGAGCCCTGGCCGGAGCAGACGGTCACGCCGGCTGCGACGAGGTCCTCGACCTCCTGGTGGGGGCTGTCGCTCTTGACGAGGATCCGCTGGCCGGCGAGGTAGTAGATCTTGCTGAAGTCGATCTCCTTGAGGCGATCCTCGGTTCGGGTCATCGTGCTGATCACGATATCGACCCGATCCTCCTGGAGGAACGGGATCCGGTTGGCGCTGATCGCCTCGACGAAGTCGGGCTCCACGCCGAGTGCGGTGGCGATCTCACGGCAGAGGTCGGCGTCGAAGCCCTCGACCTCGCCTGTGGTCGGGTTCCGGAAGCCGAACGCGATGACGTCGAACTTCACGCCGCAGACGAGCTTGCCGGCGGCCTTGATCTCGTCGATCGTCGGACCGCTCACCTCGCTCGGGGCGGGGCTGTCCGGGCTCGCCGGCGCGCTCGCCGACGGGCTGGCCGGCGCCGAGGGGGACGCCGGGCTGGCCGTCGCCCCGCCTCCGCTCGTGCAGGCGGCGAGCAGCAGGACCACCAACAACAGGAACACGTGTCGTCTCATCGGTTACCTCCTCCAGGTGAACGGCGCCGCCAGGCGGCGGCGGATGGCTAGTGCTGCAGGATCGTGCCGAGGAACCGCCTCGTCCGCTCCTGCTCCGGCGAGCGAAAGAAGTGCTCGGGCGTGCCGGTCTCGACGATCTCGCCGTGGTCCATGAAGACCACCTGATCGGCAACTTCCCGGGCAAAGCCCATCTCGTGGCTGACGACGACCATCGTCATGCCCTCGTTGGCGAGGTCGCGCATGACGTCGAGGACCTCCTTGATCATCTCGGGATCGAGGGCCGACGTCGGCTCGTCGAAGAGCATGATGTCGGGCTCCATGCACAGCGCCCGGGCGATTGCGACCCGCTGCTGCTGGCCGCCCGAGAGCTGTGTCGGTCGCGCATCGCCCTTCTCGGGGATGCCGACCTTCTCGAGGAGCCGCCGGGCGCGAGCCTCCGCCTCGGGCTTCGGCATCTTCAGGACCCAGCGCGGCGCCAGCGTGAGGTTCTGGAGCACGGTCAGGTGCGGGAACAGGTTGAACGCCTGGAAGACCACGCCGA
The DNA here is from genome assembly GCA_035759195.1 of Candidatus Limnocylindrales bacterium. Lineage (GTDB taxonomy): Bacteria > Chloroflexota > Limnocylindria > Limnocylindrales > CSP1-4 > CF-46. The sequence continues at coordinate 8,414 of DASTVH010000209.1, read as the reverse complement.
TCTCTCGGCGGAGGGCGTTCACGTCGAGCCGTGGATCCTGGAGCAGCCGGCCGTCGATGACGATCTCGCCGGCATCGACGACCTCGAGGCGGTTGATGCAGCGGAGCAGCGTGCTCTTGCCCGAGCCGGACGGGCCGATGATCACGACGACCTGGCCGCGATCGACGCGGAGGGACACGTCGCGCAGGACCCGGAGGGCGCCGAACGACTTCGAGACCTTCCGGATCTCGATCATCGCCCTCGCGGACGACGCGGCCTCACTTGCGCCTCGCAAACCCTCGCCGGCGGGCAGTCCCGTCGGGCCGAGCTCCTGGCCGACCATGGCCGGGATGGTAGATGCCCCGGCTTGTCGAGAGCAATACAGCGGCCCGCGCCCGACGAACGCAAGCATTGCAGCGGCGTTGCACCGCCGCGCGGCGACGCGGCCCGGAGCCGTCCGGCCGGCCCGATCAGCCGACCGGCAGGTCCCGTTCCGCGGGGCCGATGTAGCGGACGTCGGGGCGGATCAGCCGGTTATCGCCCGCCTGCTCGAGCACGTGGGCCGTCCAGCCGGCGTGGCGGGCCAGCGAGAACGTCGCCGGGAAGAGGTCCGGCGAGAGGCCGACGCCCTGGAGGACGGGCGCCGCGTAGTACTCGACGTTCGTCTTGAGGGCCCGGTCGGGGTGTTTCTCGGCGAGGATCCGCAGGGCGACGTCCTCGACCGCGATCGCCAGCTCGAGCCAGTCCGGCCGGTGCTCCATCGCCTCGGCGACCTTGCGCAGCGCGGCCGCCCGCGGGTCGTACGCCCGGTAGACGCGGTGCCCGAAGCCCATGAGCCGCTCTCCGCGTTCGAGCGCCTCGCGCAGCCACTGTTCGGCGTGTTCCACCGAGCCGACCTGGGAAAGCTGGTCGACGACCTCGGACGGGGCGCCGCCATGGAGCGGTCCCTTCATCGTCCCGATCGCCCCGGCGACCGCCGAGGCGATGTCGGAGCGGGTGGAGGTGATGACCCGGGCGGTGAACGTCGAGGCGTTGAAGCCGTGCTCGGCCCCGACGATGAAGTAGGCGTCGAGCGCCCGCGCCGTCCCCGCCTCGGCCGGCGTTCCGGTCAGCTGGTAGAGGAAACCCTCGACGAGCCCGAGCGACGGATCGGGCTCGATGGGCGCCTTGCCCTCGCGGATGCGGACGAACGCCGCGAGCGCGGACGGCGAGAACGAGGTCAGGGCTCGCGCCTGCTCGACGGTCGGCGGCCATGGCAGGTCCTGGGTCGCGCCCCACGCCGAGACCGCCGTCCGCAGCGCGTCCATCGGCTTGGCCGACGTCGGCAGCGCTCGCAGGACGTCGATGACCGGGCCGGGGATCGGACCGGTCGCGAGACGATGCCTCGGATCCCATTCCCCGGTCCACAGCAGGTTGGCGACGGCCGCGTACGAACCGCGCTCCACCAGGTCGCCGATGCGATAGCCGCGGTAGATGAGGCGGCCGTTCGCGCCGTCGACCCGGCTGAGCGCCGTTTCGCCGGCGAGGACGCCCTCGAGACCGGGCGAATACGGCCGCTCGTCGGCGGGGGCGGCCGGCGCCGGACTCGCTGGAGTGGTCATGACGACAACGATGGTAGCCCTCCGGGCGCCGGACCGTGGCGGTCCGGGCGGAGCGCCGTCGGTTCGACCCCGTGGGCCCTCAGTTCTTTGGACTGAGCGCCTCGAGGATCACCCGGACGACGATCGAGCCGAGGATCGCGACGACGACCGCGGCGACGAAGCCCTCGGCCTCGCCGAACCCGAGCTGCCGGGCGAGGTAGCCGCCGACGATCGCGCCGAGGATGCCGACCACGACGTTCGGCAGGCAGCCGCGGGCCGTCCGCCCGCCGACCACCGCGCCCGAAAGGGCGCCGCCGATGAACCCGATGACGAGCCAGCCGATGAACTCCACCGGCGTCAGTCTGCCATGGGAGGACGGGCCAGAAACGCCCGGATCGCCGCGACGAACGGCTCGACGTGTGTGTGGTGGGCCGCGTGTCGGGCGCCGTCGATGACGACGATCCGGCCGTCCGCAAGCCGGCCGTCGAGCGCCCGGGTCGCCGCCCGGAAGACGTCCGGACTGTCCCCGCCGAGGACCTGGAGGACCGGCCGTTCCACGCGTCCCAGCGCCTCGAGAGACGCCGCCGGCGAACCCTCGCCGGCCATCTCCCGGAGCGTCGTGTGGACGGCAGCAGCCCGGACCGGCCAGATCGGGTCGGCGCGGTAGGCGGCAAGATCCGGCTCGGGCATCCGGACGACCTCCCGGAAGAACGTCGCGAGGGCCTCGTCACGGTCGCCCGACCGGACGAGCTCGGCGATCCGCCGCTCGACGCCCGCCGGCCGGTAGCCCTCGCTCCCGGCGGGCGACGGCGCCCCCTCGTAGACGACGAGCCGGCCGATCGCGTCGGTCAGCAGGGCTGCCCCGAGCGCACATCGCCCGCCGTACGAGTGGCCCACGATGTCGACCGGCTCCCCGGCCTCCGCCGCGACCGCCTCGGCGACCGCGGCGAGGTCCTCGTACTCGCGCTCGATCCGGTACCGACCGCTGCCGTCGCCCGACGCGCCGCGGCCGCGCCGGTCGACGGCGTGCGTGGCGAACGTCTGCGCGAGGAGAGGCCCGCACGAGCGGAACGTCGTGTGGTCGGCGGTCGTCCCGTGGACGAGGACGAGCGGCGGACCGTCGCCGTTCGTGAAGACCGCGATCGGGGTGCCGTCGCGGGAGGCGACGAAGCTGGGCCGGTCCGGCCCGCCCGGTTCGGTCGTCACCGGCCGGCCGGCCGGGCGGCCCTCACCGAGCGCCAGGCGGCCCTCACCGGGCGGCGCGCCTGGCGGCGCTCACCGCGAGAGGTTGGCCGCCGCGGCCTCGTCGAGGATCCAGACCGCTCCCTCACGGCGCGCCGCCTGGGCCGGCAGGCGGCGCGGATCCGGCGGCGCCCCGAGCACCTCGCCGAGGACCTCGGCCTTCCCGCCGCCGGTGACGACGACGACGAGCTCCCGGGCGACGTCGAGGACGCGCGGATGGAGGGTGACCCGCTCGACGTGCGGCTCGACATGGGTGGGGGCGGGGATCGCCAGCGCCACCCGACTGACGTCGAAGGCCTCGGAGCCCGGGAACACCGAGAAGAGATGGCCGTCCGGCCCGATGCCGACGAGGATCAGGTCGAAGACCGGCCAGCCGCCATCGGTCGGGGGGCCGTCGGCCCGCAGCATCTCGACGTAGCGCTCGGCGGCCCAGGCCGCGCCCCGCCCGTTGCCGATCGCCTCGCCGTTGGGGAACGGGTGGACGTTCGCGGCCGGCAGCGGAACCCCGGGCAGCCGGCCGGTGACGACGTCGATGCCCGATGCGCCCGTCCCCGACCGACCGCCGAGGGCCGACACCTGGAGCAGCTCGGACATCGCGATCTTGACGTTCGAGAGTGGGTGGTCGAGCGGAACGAAGCGATCGTCGCCCCACCACAGCTCGACCCGATCCCAGGGAACCGCGTCGCGCAGCGGGGGCCGGGCGAGCCGCCGGTAGATCGCGCCGGGCGTGGAGCCGCCGGTCGTCGCCCAGTGGGCCCGGCCGCGCTCGGCGGCGGCGGCGGCCAGGGTGCCGGCAACCCGTTCGGCCGCGGCGTCGGCGCAGGCGTCGGGGTCGGGCAGGACGATGAGCTCGGGTTCGCTCATGACTGGACGTCGCCGGCAAGGGCGGCGGCCGTCTGCAGGGCGTCCGCGGCGACGGGGTCGCGGCCGCTGGCCTCGATCGCCTCGGCGAGGAGATCCACCTCCGTCCGGCGCGGAGCGTTGAAGCCGCGCTCGAGGGCGTGGACGCCGTCCTGCCAGACACGGGCGTGGACCGCCTCCTTCTCGGCCGTCACGTCGGCCCGGAGCTCCGACCCGCGCCAGTCGGCGCGAAGCTCGATCCGGAGCGTCGTCCCGATCGGCATCTCGGATACGACCGGCCGGACGACGACCCCGACGTCGGTTCGGTCGAGGCGGAGGGTCGCCCCGAAACCGCCGGCCGACGGCAGGGTCACGAGGGACCCGTGGCGGGGCGGACCGCGGCGAGCGGGCGGAGCGACCGGCGCCAGCGGCCGGCTCACGTGCATCCCGAGCCGGGATGCGAGCCACGCCACGTGATAGACCGGCTTGACGACGTTCGCCACGTCCACGTCGGTCTCGTCACGGATCCCGTAGGTCACGGCGATCCGGCGGAGGTGGCGCAGGTACGGCAGGAAGTCGGGGATGTCGAAGACCGAGGCGATCGCCTCGCGCCAGCGGGACTGGCGGACGAGCGCGAAGTCCGAGATCGCGACCGGCAGGCGGTCCTGGAGTCCGGCGAGAGCACGGAGTTGCGGCAGTCCGCTGCCGTGCCAGGTCGAGCCGTCGACGACGAGCCGGTCGGCGAACGCGAAGATGTCCTCCGCCATCTCGCTGCCGAAGGGCGGCTCGTCCGGCCACCAGACCGTGACCGGCAGGTCGTGAATGAGGAGCGGCGCGACGATCGCGTCGAGGTGCCGGCCGGATTCGCCGCCGCTCGTGAGGTAGATCATCTCCGCGCAGACCTCGGGCGCGTCGCCGCGGGGCAGGATGCAGTGGGCCTGGATCTGGGCATCGAGCCACGAGGGACCGTCGGGGTCGGCCGGCGAGACGATGAGGGTCCGCGAGGGATGCCGGCCGGTGAGCCGCTGGATGACCGCCGCGCAGCGTTCGCCGGTCTCGGGCCGGCGGGCGATGACAACGAGGTTCATCACGCTCGTCCGGGCGGCGATGTGCCGTTCGTTGCGGCCGTCGCCGTCGACGTCGACCGTCAGGTCCGGCTGCGACCAGATCCGTGTCAGCTCCTGCTGGATCTCCTCGATGCTGTGGGCCCGGGCACGCCACCGGAGGCTCGGCTCGCCGGGCGCGCCGGCGGCAGCGGCGGCAGGCTCGACGCGGGCGGGCGCCGCGCCGGACCCGGAAGCCACGGTGTCGCTCATGGTCGCGTCAGATCCTGCGCCATCTGCGGCCGTCTCGAGCCAGGAGCTCGTTTGCCGCCTCGGGGCCCCACGTGCCGGCCTCGTAGTTCGGAAAGTCAGGCGCCGGCTCGTGGGCCCAGGTCTCGATGACCGGTGTGACGATGCCCCATGCGGTCTCGACCTCGTCGGACCGGGTGAACAGCGACGGATCGCCGAGGAGTGCGTCGAGGATCAGCGTCTCGTAGGCGTCGGGCGAGTCGACCGAGAACGCCGAGCCGTAGGTGAAGTCCATCGTGACGGTCCGGACGTCGAGGCCGAGCCCGGGCACCTTGGCTCCGAACCGCAGGAGGATGCCCTCGTCTGGCTGGATCCGGATCGCGAGCAGGTTCGGATCCGGCTCGACCGCCGAGTCGCGGAACAGCCGATGCGGAACCTCCTTGAACTGGATCGCGATCTCGGTCGCCCGCTTCGGCAGGCGCTTGCCGGTCCGCAGGAAGAACGGCACGCCCGACCAGCGCCAGTCGTCGATCTCCATGCGGGCGGCGATGAACGTCTCGGTCTCCGATTCCGGGTCGACCTCGGGCTCCTGGCGGTAGCCGGGGACCGGTTTGGCGGCGACCCAGCCGGGGCCGTACTGGCCGCGCACGACGTCGGTCCGGACCCGCTCCGGGGTCAGCTCGCCGATCGCTCGGAGGACCTTGACCTTCTCGTCGCGGAGAGCGTCGGCCTCGAACGTCGCCGGTGGCTCCATCGCGACGAGCGTCAGGAGCTGGAGCAGGTGGTTCTGGAGGAAGTCCCGGCTCGCGCCGGTCTCCTCGTAGAACGAGCCGCGGTTCTCGACCCCGATCGACTCGGCCACGGTGATCTGCACATGGTCGATGTGGCGGCGGTTCCAGATCGGCTCGAAGATCCCGTTGCCGAAGCGGAAGACGAGCAGGTTCCGGACCGTCTCCTTGCCGAGGTAGTGATCGATCCGGTAGACCTGCCGCTCGCGGAAGACCTTGCCGACCTCGCGGTTGAGGCGGATCGCGGAGTCGAGGTCGTGGCCGAACGGCTTCTCGATGACGACTCGCCGCCAGCCGCCCTCGTGCCGCTCGTGGTCGAGCCCGACCCGGCCGATCTGGGCGACGATCTCGGCGAAGGCCGACGGCTGGGTGGCGAGGTAGAACAGGTGGTTGCTGCGGCAGCTCTCCTCGCGGTCGATCTCCTCGAGCCGCTTCGCGAGCGCGTCGTAGCTTGCGGGATCGCCGAAATCGAGCTTCTGGTAGCGGATCCGCGCCGCGAACGAGCGCCAGGCGGCCTCGTCGAGCGGCAGCACGCGCGAGTACTTCTCGAGCGTTGACCGGTACTCCGCTCGCATCTCGTCGTCGTCGTAGTCGCGCCGGCCGATCGCGACCAGCGTGAACTCGTGCGGCAGCAGGTTCGTCCGCCACAGCTGGTAGAGGGCGGGCACGACCTTGCGGTGCGCCAGGTCGCCGGTGGACCCGAAGAGGACAACGATGCTCGGGTCCGGGATCCGCTCGAGCCGGAGGCCCTCGCGCAGCGGGTTCTCCTCGGCCTTCGGTCTCCGCCGGGCGGCCCTTGCCAGGCGGAGCTGGCGCATCGTTCGCGGCGCGTCCTTCGGCCGGGGCGCGGGATGCGGCGTCCGGTCGGGAGCGGTCTCGGGGGCGACGAGGGGCTCCTTGCCGGGCGGCACCGTCGGCGCGCCCGGCGCGTCGGGCGCGACCCGGCGGCGCTTCGGCGCCTCGGTCGTCATGCGGCCCCGGGCCCGGCGGCGGCCCCGGCTCTTGCCGCTTCCGCGTCTACGGCCGCGGCGGCCCCGACGCGTCGTGTCTTGCAGTGCTCAGGCGAGTGGTAGGCCGAGCCTACAGGGTTCCAGCACCCCCAATTAGCCGCTGAAGTCAAATTCACGACCGCCAGCCGGCGACGTTCCGGCATACCAGTGCTGTGGCCACTGGTAGACGCCATCGGCGACGCGGACCGGGAGCGGTGGCGACCGATCGCCGCTCTCACGGCTCCGGCCCCCGACCCGGCTCGTGTCGTGCAGTGCCGGGGCGAGTGGTACGTCGGATCCGTGGCGTCCCACCGCCGGGAATTAGCCGCTGGAGTCGAATTCGCGACCGCCACCCGGCGACGCTCCCGCCTACCAGTGCTGTGGCCACTGGGAGGCACGATCGGCAACGCGGCCGGGGGACGGACGTCCGGCTCGGGGCCGCCCATCACTCGGTCTTCACCGCATGGCCGCCGAATTCGTTGCGGAGCGCGGCCAGCACCTTGGCCCCGTACGAGTCGTCCTGGCGCGACCGGAAGCGGGTCAACAGCGACAGCGTGATGACCGGCGCCGGCACGTCCCGGTCGATCGCCTCCTGGACCGTCCAGCGCCCCTCGCCGGAGTCGGCGACCCAGCCCTTGAGGTTCGTCAGGTCCTGACCGTTTGCTCGGAAGGCCCGCCCGGCCAGCTCGAGGAGCCACGAACGAACGACGGAACCCTGCATCCACAGCTCGGAGATCGCCGCGAGGTCGAGGTCGTACGACGAGGCGTGCATGATCTCGAAGCCCTCGGCGTAGGCCTGCATGAGGCCGTATTCGATGCCGTTGTGGACCATCTTCACGTAGTGGCCGGCGCCCGGCCCGCCGACGTGCAGGTAGCCGCCTTCTGGGGCGAGCGATCGGAAGATCGGCTCGAGCCGCTCCACCACCGGACGCTCGCCGCCGACCATCAGGCAGTAGCCGACCTGGAGGCCCCAGATCCCGCCGCTCGTGCCGGCGTCGACATAGCCGATGCCCTTCGCGGCGAGGTCGGGCTGGCGGCGCTGGTCGTCGTGGAAGTTCGTGTTGCCGCCGTCGACGATCGTGTCGCCCGGCTCGAGATGCTCCATCAGCTCGGAGATCTGGGCCTCGGTGGCGTCGCCGGCCGGGACCATGATCCAGACCGCCCTGGGTGCGGCCAGCTTCGCGACCATCTCCTCGATCGAGAAGGCGGCGACGGCACCCTCGCCGGCGATCTCCTTCGTCTTCTCGGGGGTCCGGTTGTAGGCGACGATCTCGTGCCCGTCGCGGAGGAGGCGCCGAACCATGTTCGCTCCCATCCGGCCGAGTCCGACGAATCCGATCTGCATGCCCGTTGGCCTCCTGCGGTGGCGGGTCGTGAGGTGGGCGCCTCTCCGGCGAGCTAGGCGAGAGCCTCGCGAAGCGCTGATTCGAGCTGCACCAGGCCGGCGTCGAGATCCGTCAGGTGGATGCGGACGATCGGCAGGTCGTGGGCCTCGATCGCTTCGAAGTCGCCCTGGGCCTGGGCATCGATCAGCTCGCCGAACGTGTACGGCCAGCCGGGGATCGGCCGGTCCGCTGGGTGGTCCGCGGTGAGCTGGAGGAACCAGCCGATGGGCGCGCCGCCCTTGTGGAGCTGGCCCGTCGAGTGGAGGAACCGCGGACCCCAGCCGAAGGTGACCGGTCGCTCGCACCTCATCGCCAGGGG
>DASTVH010000208.1:0-9864 GCA_035759195.1 Candidatus Limnocylindrales bacterium | reverse complement strand
TTGGCTTGATGCACCCACGGTCATCGCGAACAGGAGTGAAGTTCCGCGGAGGCCTGAGACACCGGGGGTCGCGAGGTGGCGAGGATCACAGGAGGCCGGAGGCCTGGAGGGCTCGGGCACGCGGCGATCGGGCCGTCGAGGTCGCGGTGCCCGTATGCACCCACGGTCATAGGGAATGGCAGTGAAGTTTCGCGGAGGCCTCAGACCCGGGGACGGGACGGGTAGAAAGGACGGGCAGCGGGCGGGGCGGGGGAAGGAGGCCCGGGACGGCGCAGCGCTACCAGGCGGTGGCGGTCGCGGCCTCGGTGATGCCCTGGGCCTCGAGCCAGCGCTCGGCGTCGATTGCGGCCTTACAGCCGTCGGCGGCCGCGGTCACGGCCTGGCGGTAGCGGTGGTCGTGGACGTCGCCGGCGATGAACACGCCGTCGACCTTCGAGCCGGTCTCGTCGTGGACGACGAGGTAGCCCTTGTCGTCGACGTCGAGCCACTCGCGGAAGACGTCGGTGTTCGGCCTGTAGCCGATCGCGACGAACAGCCCCTCCATCGGGACCTCGCGGGTCGCGCCGGATGTCGTGTCGCGCAGCCGCAGCCCCGAGACCTTCGCCGAGCCAAGCACCTCGTCGACGGCGGTGTTGGTATGGATCTCGATCTTCGGGTGGGCTTTCGCGCGGTCGACCATGATCTTGCTCGCCCGGAACGCGTCGCGGCGGTGCAGCAGGTGGACCTTCGAGGCGAATCGGGTCAGGAACGTCGCCTCCTCGAGGGCCGTGTCGCCGCCGCCGACGACGGCGATCTCCTTGTCGCGGAAGAAGAACCCATCGCAGGTCGCGCACGCGCTGACGCCGCGGCCGCGCAGCCGCGTCTCGCTCTCGAGCCCGAGCCACAACGCCGAGGCCCCGGTTGCGACGATGACGGCCTCGCCGCGGTACTCGACGCCGCGGGCCCAGATTCGGAAGGGCCGCTCGGAGAAGTCGACGCGCTCGACGTCGACGTCGACGATGTGCGACCCGAACCGCTCGGCCTGCTCGCGGAACGCGGCCATCAGCTCGGGGCCCTGGATCCCGAGGGGGAACCCCGGATAGTTCTCGACGTCGCTCGTGATCATCAGCTGGCCGCCCGGCGCCGAACCGGCGAGGACGATCGGCTCGAGGTTCGCCCGCGCGGCGTAGATCGCGGCCGTGAGGCCCGCGGGTCCGGACCCGATGATCACGACCTTGGACTCGGTCCGGCCGTGGCCGTGGCTGTCCTTCGGCGGCCCCCCGGTCGCGGTTGTCGGAGCGACCGGTGTCGCGGTCGCGGTCGGCGCACCGAACGAGATCTGCTGGGCTCCGCCGATCGCGGCCCCGGCTGTGTCGCCGCCCCCGCCGAAGTCGATCGCGAGACCCCCGAACGAGCCGCTTTCAGGCTCTGTCGGCGTGCGCTTGTCGTCGTCCGTCATGGCCTCATCCTATCACGGTCGACATACCCCCAGGGGGTATTTAGAGCCGCCGCTGTCTCTCACTTGTAACCCGGCGGGCCCTCCTTACGCACCCGCCGCCGCCTGCGTGGCGCGATGCTGCCATGACGAACCCACACGAAGGAGCCCTGCCATGCCTACCGACTGGGGAGAATCCATCTTCCTCGCGATCTCGACAGCGCTGAACGACCTCATCGCGGCGATCCCCGCTATCATCGGCGCCCTGCTCATCCTCCTGGTCGGCTGGATCCTGTCGGGCATTCTCGCCCGGATCGTCCAGACCGTGCTGGCCCGGGCCGGCGCCGATCGACTCTTTGCGGAGCACGGCGGCAGCGTCTACGGCGAGCGAGCGGCGACCGTCCGGCCGAGCATCGTCGGCGGCGAGCTCGTCAAGTGGCTCATCCGGATCGTGTTCCTCGTCGCCGCCGCGAACGTCCTGAACCTGCCGGCCGTCAGCGAGCTGCTCAACCAGGTCCTGCTCTGGATCCCGAATCTCATCGTCGCCGCGATCGTCCTGCTCGTCGCGCCCCTCATCGCCCGGTTCGTCCGCGGCGTCATCGAGGTCGGGGCCGGCCGAATGGGCTTCACCAACGCGTCGCTCCTCGGCCGGATCGCAGAGGCGGCGATCGTCGTGTTCGCGGTCATCATCGCGATCGACCAGATCGGCATCGCGGCCGACCTCGTCAACACCCTCTTCATGGGCGTCGTGGCTGCGCTGGCACTCGCGATCGGGCTCGCGTTCGGGCTCGGTGGTCGCGATGTCGCTGCGGACCTGACCCGCAAGTGGTACGAGTCGTCGCAGCGCACGGCCGAGCGCGTGGCCGCTGTCGCCCAGCAGGACGAGGAGATGCCCCCCGCGCGCGCGGCACGGCCCGGGCCCTCGGTCCCGCGGACCACGACGATCGACCCGACGAGGACGACCGACCCGGCGAGCTCGACCTAGTCAGCCGAATCGGCGATCGGGCGACGTCGAAGACGCGGCGAGGTCGGCGGCTCGGCGGTCGCCGACCCTCGACGCAGCCCTAGAGCCCGCGGAGCTGGGGGATGACGTCGCGGCCGAGCGTCTCGAGAGTGCTCGGGTCGTCGATGTTCCGCAGGTTGAAGATCACGTGCTGGGCGCCGGCGTCGGCGAGCTCGCCGAATCGGTCGACGAGTGCCGCCGGCGCCTCGGTCGCGAGGTTGATCCCCTGCAGGGTCGAGCGCTCGATCTCGTCGGGGTCCCGGCCGATCTCCTCGCAGTGGCGGCGCAGCACCTCGTACTTGTGGTGGATCGCCGTCGGGCCGCCGAAGACGTTCGAGGCGTCGGCATAGCGTGCGACGAGGCGGAGGGTCTTTCGCTCGCCACCGCCCCCGACCATGATCGGTGGCCGCGGCCGCGAGAGTGCCTGGGGTGAGTTGAGCAACCGCGTCGCCCGGTAGTGGCGGCCCTCGAACGCTGCCTCCGAGCCCCGCTCGCCGGTCCACATCCCGTGAGCGATCTGGAGCGTCTCCTCGAGCATCTCGAAGCGGTCGCCGAGCGGCGGGAACGGGAACCCCAGCGCCTCCGACTCCTGCTGGTTCCAGGCGGCCCCGATGCCGAGCCATGCCCGGCCGCCGGACAGGACGTCGAGCGTCGTGGCCGCCTTCACCCAGAGTCCCGGCAGCCGGTAGTGCACGCCGCCGACCATCAGCCCGAGGCGGGCCCGTTTCGTGTGGGCCGCGAGGAAGCCGAGCGTCGTCCAGCCCTCGAGCATCGGGTCCTCGACCCGGCCGACGCCCCGGATCTGGAAGAAGTGGTCCATGACCCAGATGGAGTCGAAGCCGACGTCGTCGGCCTGCGCGGCGATTCGCGCGAGCGTGGGGGCGATCGCCTCGGTGCCGCCGGGCCAGGCGAACGCGTTGATCTGGAGGCCGACCCTCATCGACGTCTCGTCCGGTCAGTCACGCCCGGGATGCTACCCGCTCGGGGCCGATGGGACTGCCGCAAATACGACGTTTGGAGGATGCACGGGGACGCGGGTGGATGCCACAGTTCCAAGCGAGGGGCCGCGCCGAACATGATCGGTGCGCGGATCGCGACGTGGGCACGCGTCGCGGTCGACGTCCGCGGGGATCCGCAACCGTCGCTCCTCACCCGCCGCGCCCCCAGGCAGCGGCGGGTGAGCCGTTTCCGGGCCGATCGGTCGCCCTAGTCGTCGTCCTTGTCGTTGCCCTTCCCGTTCCCCTTGCCGTTGTCGTTGCCCTTGCCCCTGTCGTTCTTCGGCTCGGGCGTCGGCTCCGGCGTCGGGTCGGGCGTGGCCTCCGGCGTCGGGTCGGGCGTGACGAGGGGCGCGACCGCAGGCTGGCTGCCGGTCGGCGCGCCGCCGTTGAACGGGCCGATCGCGGCGAGCGCGATCGCGGCGACGACGAGCACGAGCAACGCGGCGAGCGGTGCCGGGAGCGTGCGGCGGCCGCGTGCGACGGAGCCGACCTGCCCGACACGCTCGACGGGCGCACTCGGGCGATCGGCCGACGCGGCAACGGGCTGGGTGTCCGCAGCCGGCGTCCACATCGCACCGGTTCCGGTGGCCGGAGGGCCGGCGACGCCGGCGACGCCGGCGACCGCCGCGCCGCCAGCCGTGGCGCCCGCGACGGCCGGTCCGCCCGCGGCGCCCGCCATCAACGGCAGCGGCATCAGTTCCGTATGGGCGTCCTCGAGGGCCGCGACGAGCTCGTCGGCGAACGCGGTCACGTCGGGATGGCGATCGGCCGGGTCCGCGGCGAGCCCGCGCCGGATCGCCTCGTCGAGCGCGAGCGGAATGCCATCGATCCGGGCCGGGCCGCGAGCCTGGGCCTCGACGAGCCCGACCGGCGTCGTCGCCGGATACGCCGGTCGGCCGGCGAGCATCTCGTACGTGACCGCGGCCAGCGCGTGGAGGTCGCTGGCCGGCGTCGCCGGCTCACCCCGGAGCTGCTCGGGGGCGAGGTAGCGGAGCGTGCCGACGAGCTGCCCGGCCGCCGTCACCGCCGTCGCGGCCGTTCCCTCGACACCCGCCTGGGCGATGCCGAAGTCGGTCAGTCGCGCGCCGTCGCCGGGTTCGAGGAGGATGTTGCCGGGGGTGACGTCGCGGTGGACGATCCCCGCCGAATGGGCGGCCGCGAGGGCCGCCGCGACGTCGCGCACGATGCCGACGGCCTCGGCCGGATCGAACCGTCGACCCGATGCCAGCCGATCGGCCAGCGACGGTCCCGCCACGTAGTCGAGCACGAGTGCCGCCTCATTTTCCTCGATCCGCAGATCGCGCACCCGCACGATGTGCGGCTCGTCGAGCGATTGCAGCGCCCGGAACTCCCGTTCGAGGCGGCGCCGGGCGTGATCGTCGGCCACGACGAGCGGATGGAGGCGCTTCACTGCGACCTCGTCGCCCGTCTCGGTGTCGAGGGCACGCCAGACCTGCGCCGAGCCGCCGCTCCCGGCGGGCTCGAGCAGCCGGTATCGGCCGAACAGAACAGTCTCTCCCATGCTCAACAGGGTACGGCCGATCGGCGACGGTCGGCCATCACCGAGGAGGCCACAGGCTTGCAACCCTGCGACGGGATCGCGGTGCGCACGCGACAGTTCCCTGACGACGGGCAGGCAGCGCCGCTACGATCCGAGCGTGTCCCGGATCCCGAGTTCCCGGCCGGCCGCGGCCGGCGTCGTCGCCTGCCTCGCCTTCGTCCTCATCGGCTGGAGCGGGCTGCTCGTGCCCTCGCTCATCCGCTCGGTCAAGGACGCGTTCGACCAGTCCGACGCCGGCATCGGGCTCTTCTACCTGATCTACGCGACGCTGTACGCGAGCGGGTCGTTCCTTGGCGGCCTCGCGACCGAGCGGCTCGGGCGGCGGACGGTGCTGGTCGGCGGGGCACTCCTCCACGGAGCGGGGATCGTGCTGCTCGGCGTCGCGCCGACGTGGGTCGTGTTCATGATCGCCGCCCTGCCGATGGGCCTCGGCGCGGGTATCCTCGACGGCGGGAACAACGGCCTGATCCTCGACCTCTACGTCCGGGGCCGCGGCCGGGCGCTGAACCTCCTGCATCTCTTCTTCAGCGTCGGGGCGCTGTCCGCGCCGGTGACGATCGGCCTGCTCGTCGAGGGCGGGATCGGCTGGCAGGGGATCGTGATCGGGACCGGGCTGGTCGCGTTCCCGCTCGCGGCCCTCTATGGGCTCGTCGCGATGCCCGGCGGGCGGCGCGATCGCGCGGCGGCACGCGCGTCGGGGGCGGGCCGGATCGCGCTCCAGGGTCCGCTCATCCTGCTCGGGCTCGCGATCGGGCTCTACGTGGCGTCCGAGGTCGGGGTCTCGAGCTGGCTCGTCCGGTTCCTCGAGCCCGCGCCGCTCACGACGGCGACCGCCGCCCTGTCGCTCTACTGGGCCGGGCTCGCCGCCGGCCGGCTCGTGTCCTCGGCGCTCGCCGACCGGTTCGACCATCGCCGCTTCGCGACCGCCTGCGCGGTGGCGATGTCGGTCGCGCTCGCCGGCGCGATCGCCGTGCCGTGGCTGCCGGTCTCGATCGCGCTCTTCGGGCTGGCCGGCGTCGCCTCGGGCCCGATCTACCCGATGATCATCGCGATCGGCGGCGACCGCTACCCGGATCGGTCGGCGGCGGTCTCGGGCTTCCTCGGCGGGACCGCGGTCGTCGGGTCGATCGTCTACCCGCCGGTCATGGGCCTGATGTCGGTCACCGTCGGGTTGACGGTCGCGATGGCCGGCAACGTCGTCCTCGGGCTGGCCTGCGCGGTGGCGCTCGTCGTCGTCGGGCGAGTCCGGCGGCCGGACTGACGGCGCGTTCGCCTAGCCCCGGCCGGGCGGCCCTTCCGGCCGGTACGGCGCCCGGCCGTCGATGTCGCCGACGAACTGGGGCAGCCGGCGGTGGCCGAGCATCTGGCGGATCGCAAGGATCTCGCCGATGTGGAACCAGTAGTGATAGGTGACGCGCTGGACCAGGTCGCCGATCCGGCGGGCGGGGCCGGTGCCCGGGACCTCGCTCTCGAGGTCCCTCGTCGTGAGCGTGTCGAGCCACGGGTCCGCGGCTTCGGTGACCGAGCGCCAGGCCTCGAGCATCTCGCCGAGAGCGGGCGTCGTCGCCGGGCCGCCGCTGGCGACGGTCGCGTTGAGGATCGGGATCGGCGTCGTGCCCTGGGCCCGGGTCAGCCAGTAGCGCTGCTCCTGCCAGGCCAGGTGGCCGACGATCCAGCCGATGCTGTTCATGGGCTCGAGGCGGCGGAGGCCGTCCTCCTCGCTGATGCCGCGGAGCGCGCGGGTCCACTCGGAGCGGCTGAAGCGGAGCTGGTCGACGAGAGGATGCGGCACCCGCGTAGTGTGCCGATCGGGCGGGCGGCTGTCACCGGGGTTCGCCGCAGCCGTTTCGTGCGGCGGCCCGACAGTCACCGCCGTTTTCGATGACCGTGGTTGCATAGTGGGGGCGATCGGGGGCTCCGAACGAAGGCGAGGCGAGCCGGGAGGCAGGCGATGGTGAAGCTCTGGAGTGAAGTACCGACGGCTCGGGTCAGGGAGCTGGTCGCCGACCTGGCGACGCTGGCGTGGCTCGTCTTCTGGGGCAACCTCGTCTGGCAGCTCTACGGATTCCTCGCCGGGTTCGCGGCCGCCGGCCGGACCGTTCGCGACGGCGGGCTGGCGATGACCGCGAGCGGCCGCGACCTCGGCGAGTCGCTCGGTGGGCTGCCGCTCGTCGGCGGCGGTGTCCGGGACCTGACCGAGCGCGCGTTCGCCGGGGCGGGCGGCCCCCTCGCCGACTTCGGCACCGATCTCGAGGAGTTCATCATCGTCGTCTCGGTCGTGATGGCGCTGCTCCTCGCGCTCGTGACGATCGCCCCGTGGCTCGTCCGGTACCTGCCGTGGCGTGTCGAACGGCTGCGCCGGATGCGGGCCGCTCATCGCGTTGTCCGGGTCGCCCCGAACATCTCGAAATCGGCCGTCGAGCGAACGCTCGCCCAGCGGGCGGTGACGCGGCTCGACTACGACACGCTGCTCGAGTTCACGCCGGACCCGATCGGCGACTGGGCGGCCGGGCGGCACGACCGGCTCGCCCGGGCCGAGCTCGCCAGCGTCGGCCTCCGCCCCCGCTGACGGTCGACTCGCCGCCGACACCCCCGCCGGTCCGCCGATTTCGGAGTCCGAGATCGCCGGGCGGGAAGGGGAGTGGTTTCCGGCGGCGTGCGAAATCGGACACGCCGGCCGGGCGGCCGTGACGCGCCCGCCGGGCGGCCGTGACGCGCCCGCCGCCGCACTCTCAGCCGAACCGGGCCCTGCCCGCCGCCGTGATCCAGCGCGCGCCGTCGACCGCGAGGCGGCCCGCCCGGACCATCGGATCGGTGCGAGCCAGCGCCAGCGCTTCCTCGAGCGGCACGCCGTAGATCGAGACACCGCGCAACCGCACGTCGGTCTGGTCGATGAGCGGGCCGTTCGCGATCAGCAGGCCCCGTCGGACGAGGTCGCGGAGATGCGTCAGGTGCTCGATCTGGAGCCGATCGAGCTCCTCCTCGCTGAACTCCGGCGCGTCGGGCGGTCGGACGAGGAAGACGATCGTGTGCTCGTCGCGGCGTTCAGGGACGAGCGCGTCGCCATGCGGATACCCAGGCTCGGTCATGACGAGGATGCTAGAACGTCGGACCACGAAGATGGAACCACGCGGCCCGCACCGCGCCCCTACGCTGTGAACCCGGCCGACTGCGGTCGGGCCGCTGAGGTGGCGGAATGCAGCGAGACCTGGCGGAACGCGCGCGGCAGGGCGATCATGACGCCTTCACCGCGCTCGTCGACGGGTCGATCGGCCGACTGTACGCCGTCGCCTACCTGATCCTTCGCGACCGTGACCGGGCCCACGATGCCGTCCAGGAGGCGCTCGTCGCCGCCTGGCGCGACATCCGCGGCCTGCGCGACCCGGACCGCGTCGACGCCTGGTTCCGGCGCCTCGTCGTGCGAGCCTGCTATCGCCAGGCCCGTTCCGACCGGCGCCGGACCATCGTCGAGCTGCGGGTCGTCCCGGACGAGCCGCCGACGAGCCCCGGACCGGAGCTGTCGGTCGTCGACCGGGACCGGCTCGAGCGCGGCTTCGCCCGCCTCGGGCCCGACCAGCGAGCCGTCCTGGTCCTCTACCACTACCTCGGTCTGCCTCTCGTCGAGGTGGCCGAGGCACTCGACATCCCGAACGGGACTGCGAAGTCCCGCCTGAACCGCGCCCTCGCAGCGATGCGGGCGGCGCTCGAAGCAGACGACCGACCCGGCCTCGCGGAACAGGGGCGAACGGCATGAACGATCGACGATCTCCCGAGCGCCTCCTCTCCGCCTGGCTCGAGCTCGAGGCACCGACCCGGGCTCCGGACGACCTGCGCACCGACGTCATCAACGCGACGTCCCGGATCCGGCCTCGGCCGGCCTGGCTCGCGCTCCTGAAAGGAACTCCCATGGACGTCATCGTCGGCGGCGCCCGGCGCCGCGATCCACGCCTTGTCCCCGTCCTGGTCCTGATCGGGCTGCTGCTCGCGGCGATCGCCGCCGTGGCGCTCGTCGGCGGATCCTTCAACCGAAGCGACCCGATCACGGTCCTGCCGTCACCGACCGGCGCCTCGCCGACGGCGCCAGCCAGCGCCCCGCCATCGGCGTCTTTGTCGGCGCCGGCGCCCACGCCGCTCGCCGACGCCACGATCGACTTCCCGTACAACGTCCTCGAGATCGTGCGCGGCGACGACGCCGTCTGGGTCTCGACCTCGGGCGAGGACACGAACGAGCTCGCGCGATCGTTCTACCGGCTCGATCCGGCGACGAACGAGGCGACCCTCGTCGTCACCGATGTCGACGCCGATCCGAGGAGCCACCTCGTCTTCGTCGAATCCGCCGGTTCGCTCTGGGTCACCGACGAGGGCGACCGGATGCTTCGCTTCGACGCGTCGACCGGCGCCCTGCTCGACGAGATCCCGCTGGGGGCCTTCCCGCTCGAGTCCGCCGTCGGCTTCGGCGCGGTCTGGTCGCCGAGCTTCGACGACGGCACGGTGACGCGGATCGACCCGGCGACCGGCGAGGTCGTCGCGACGATCGAGATCCCGAATTTCGGGGGTGAGGGTGTGCGCGACATCGCGGTCGGATCGGAGCTGGTGTGGGTCATCACGCCCCGCCGCAACGTCCTGGTTGGGATCGATCCGGCGACGAACACGGTCGCGCGGCAGGTCCCGCTCGCCATCGGCCTTCACTGCGAGGTCCGTGCCCTCGCCGGCCGGATCTGGATCGAGGACTGCGAGAGCACCGACGGGCTCCACGTGATCGACGAGGCGACCGGCCGTGAACTGGGCAGGTACGGTGCCGAGACACCGGGCGTCGGTCTGCCTTTCCACGAGGAGGGCGGCATTGCCTGGTTGCCGACCGGCGACGAGGTTGCACCCCTCCAGACGG
>DASTVH010000207.1:0-5742 GCA_035759195.1 Candidatus Limnocylindrales bacterium | reverse complement strand
CTATGCCGCGGTCGAGGGGCCGCGCGGCCAGTACGCGGCGTACGTCGTGAGTGACGGCACCGACCAGCCGTTCCGGATGCGGATCCACGACCCGTCGTTCATCCACCTCCAGGCGGTCGGGATGCTGATGCAGGGGAACCTGGTCGCCGACACGATGGCCGTGATGGCGTCCCTCGACCCCATCATGGGCGGCGTCGACAAGTGAGACCGCGTGGGACGGCCGATGCCGGCGTTGCCGGCTGCGCGCGCTCGCTCACGCACGGCCGAGGTGCGCTCGCTCGCGTGCTCGCCGGCTCCTTGGCCTCGGCCCGTCGCACGCGGCCTATCGGGACTGCGCAGTGACGGCTGTGGCGCGTTCGTGGGGGCGGCTGACGCTGGCCGGGAAGGTGATCTTCACGGTCGTCCCGATCCTGCTCGTCCTGACGCTCGGGCTCGTCCTGCTGCTCGTCCTGTTCGGCGGGACGATCCTGGGGTTCCTCGCGAGCAACCTGCCCCTCGTCCGCTTCGTCGTGGCTGCGACGGCCATCCTGCTCCTGACGATCCCGACCGCCTTCGTCGTCGGCTACATGGAGCTGAAGCTCATCGCCGCGATCAACCTCCGCGTCGGGCCCGACCGGGTGGGGCCGTGGGGCACGGCGATCTCGGTCGCCCACGGCCTCAAGATGCTCATGAAGGAGGACTACACGCCGACCGGCGCGGACCCGGCCGTCTTCACCCTGGCCCCGGTCGTGACGTTCCTCGCCACCGTGATGACGCTCGTCGTCATCCCCTTCGCGCCCGGCCTGTTCGGGATCGACCTCAACATCGCATTGCTGTACTTCTTTGCGGTCGGCGGCCTGACGGTCGTCGGTCTCCTCATGGCCGGCTGGTCGAGCTTCAACAAGTACTCGCTGCTCGGCGGGTTGCGATCGGCGGCCCAGGTGATCAGCTACGAGATTCCGCTGACGCTCTCGGTCGTCGGCCTCCTGATCCTGGCCGGGACGATGAGCCTCAACCAGATCGTCCTCAACCAGGCCGGCTGGTTCACCGACTGGTACGTCTTCCAGCAGCCGCTCGGCGCGCTGATCTTCTTCATCGCCGTCACGGCCGAGGCGAACCGGACGCCGTTCGACCTGACCGAGGCCGACTCGGAGATCGTCGCGGGCTTCGCAACCGAGTACTCGGGGATGCGCTTCGGCTTCTTCTACTTCGCCGAGTTCGTGAACGTCTTCGTCGTCTCGGCCCTGACCGTGACGCTGTTCTTCGGCGGCTGGAACGCGCCGTTCCCGTGGCCCTGGCCGATGGAGCTCGGGATCGATCCGGGGTCGCTCGGAATCGGCCTGCTGATCCTCATCGCGATCGTGCCGGTCGTCGGGACGCTGATCCTCGCCGCCCCGTTCTGGCTGGCCCGGAGCAGCATGCCCGGCTGGCAGGCCCTGATCATCGGCTTCGTGCTGTTCAACCTGCTCGCGGTCACCGCGATCGTCGGGATCGCCTACGTCGGGCTGGACTGGGTGGCCGGACTCCTGTGGTTCCTCGGCAAGACCTACCTCTTCGTCTTCGTGTTCGTCTGGATGCGGGGAACGCTGCCCCGGGTCCGCATCGATCAGCTGATGGGCTTCGCCTGGAAGTGGCTCCTGCCGGCATCGCTGCTCAACCTGTTCGTCACCGCCGCCGCCATCCTCGTCGTGACCCGCCCGTGAAGGTGCACCGATGATCAAGCTGCCCGGCCTCGGCCTCGCCAGGGGCATGGCCCTGTCGCTGCGCCGGATCTTCGAGCCGAAGGCGACGATCCGCTACCCGGAGGTACCGGCCGACGTCGCCACGAAGTTCCGCGGCCGGCTCCAGCTGCTCTACGACGAGTGGGGCACGCTGAAGTGCGAGACCTGCTTCCAGTGCGCTCAGGCCTGTCCGATCGAGTGCATCGACATGGGCGGCATCGACACGAAGGGCCGCTACCACGTCCACTGGGGCCCGCCCGAGACGTACGGCGAGCGGCGCGACGAGTCGGCGATGCGCCGATCCGGCCGACCCGTGCCGAACCGGGCCTACGCCCACTTCGAGGGGATCGACCTCGGGCGGCTCGACGAGATCCTCGACGAGTTCGACTACGACCCCAGGCACATGCTCGGGATCCTCGAGGCGACCCAGGCGGCGTACGGTCATCTCCCCGTCGCGGCCCTCAAGCGGATCAGCCACCGGACCGGCGCCTGGTACGCGATGATCTACGGCACCGCCTCCTACTACCGCCACCTGCGCTTCGAGCGTCCGGACGACGCCGCCCAGGCGGCTGCGGTCCAGGCGAACCGGCCGGCCGAGGGCGCCTTCGTCGCCGGCCTCGACGCCGCGCTTGCCGGCCGGGCCGGCCGGGCCCAGGCCTGAGCCGATGACGACCGTCCTGTCGACGCCGAAAGACTGGCCGTCGATCCTGCTCGGCCGGGTCGGGACGACCGGGGCGGCGGGCAGGGTCCGGGGCAAGGGCACGCCGCCGCCGGACCTCCTGGCCGATGCCGCCGGCGCCCTCGATGCGGCGCTGGCCGGCGGAGCCTTCGCAGGGCTGAAGCGGGCGGTCCACGACCTGGGGGCAACCGGCACGATCGCGACGCTCGCCGCCTCCGGCCTCCGCGGGCGGGGCGGCGGCGGGTATCCGACGGCCGAGAAGTGGCGCGCGGTCGCGGGCACCGATGCCGCCCGGCGGTACGTCGTCGCGAACGGCTACGGCGCCGATCCGGCCGTCCAGACCGACCGGCATCTCATGGAGGTCGACCCGTTCGCGGTCGTCGAGGGGACCGCGATCGCCGCCTTCGCGGTCGAGGCCGACGAGGCGTTCATCGCGGTCCGGGCCGACTCCACCGAGGCGATCCGCCGCCTCGAGGCGGTTGTCGCCGCGGCCGAGGAGGCGAACCTCCTGGGGCGCTCGATGCTCGGCAGCGGACGAACCCTGACGATCCGCGTCAGGCCGGTCCAGGGCGCCTACATGCTGGGCGAGGAGACGGTCCTGCTCAAGGCCCTCGAAGGGCGCCGGGGCCAGCCCGAGCAGCGCCCGCCGTACCCGTCCGAACGAGGCCTCTTCGACCAGCCGACCGTCGTCCAGAACGTCCAGACCCTCGCGGCTGCCGCCTGGATCCTCGCGAACGGACCGGAGGCCTTCACCGCGGTCGGCGCGAAGGGCAGCCCGGGCACGATCCTCGTCGGCGTCCGGGGTCCCGCCGGGGCGGGCATCGCCGAGGTCCCGCTCGGGACGCCGCTTCGGGAGGTCGTCGCGCTGGCCGGCGACGCCGGCTCGCTCAAGGCGGTGCTCGTCGGCGGCCCGTCGGGCGGGCTGCTGCCGGCGAGCCTGCTCGACACGCCGTACGAGTTCGATGCGCTCCGGGCGGTCGGCGCCCACGTCGGATCCGGCTCGGTCGTCGCCGCCGACGAGCGGGCCTGTGTCGTCGACCTGGCGCGGCTGCTCACGCGGTTCTGCGCCGACGAGGCCTGCGGCAAGACGATCCCCTGCCGGATCGGGACCCGGCGGATCTTCGAGATCGGCGACCGGATCGCGACCGGCGTCCCCCGCCCCACCGATCTCCAGCTCCTCGCCGACCTCTCGGCCGACGTCGTCGCCTCCGCGCTGTGCGACCACGAGCGGCTGGCGACCCTTCCGTTCGCCAGCGGGATGCGATACTTCCGTTCCGAACTCGACGAGCACATCCTCCGCAGCTCCTGCCCTGCCGGCGTCTGTCGCCCGATCGCGGTCGCGGCGGCCGCCGGTGCGGCCGGACGCGCCCACTGAGAGCCATGGCCGACCTGATCACCCGACCCGAACGAGCCGATCTCGAGCCGGCCGGCGACGCGGTCGCCGACGCGGTCGCCGAGCGCCTCCTGACGACGCAGTCCCCCCAGCGGCCGCAGCGGACACCGCGGATCCGGATCGAGGTCGACGGCCGGGTCGTCGAGGGCTTCGAGGGCCAGACGATCCTCGAGGTCTGCCGCGACAACGGGATCGAGATCCCGACGCTCTGCTACGAGCCGAAGCTGCCCGGCTTCGGGGCCTGCCGGATGTGCGTCGTCGAGGTCGAGGGCGAGGAGCACCCGCCGATCAGCTGCTCCCGCGCGGCCGAGCCCGAGATGGTCGTCCGGACGCAGACCGAGGAGGTCCGCCGCCTGCGCCGGACGAACCTCGAGCTCATCTTCTCGGACCACAACGCCTACTGCCTGCCGCCCTGCCAGAACAAGTGTCCCAGCCACATCGACATCCCCGGCTTCCTCAAGGCGAACGCCGAGGCGAACTGGCGTGAGTCGACCCGCATCTTCAAGCGGACGATTCCGTTCCCGTCGGTGCTCGGGCGGGTCTGCCCGGCGCCGTGCGAGGAGCACTGCCGGCGCGACGAGGTCGACGAGGCGATCGCGATCCGCGACTCGCACCGCTACGCCGGCGATCAGGTCCTGCGGGAGATGCTCGACGAAGGGATGGATCCGCCAGTCCCCTTCGAGGTCCAGCCGAAGACCGGCCGGCGGGCCGCCGTCATCGGCTCCGGGCCGGCCGGGATGGCCGCCGCCTACTACCTGCTGATCGCCGGGCACGACGTCACGGTCTTCGAGCGCGATCCGGCGCCCGGCGGCATGCTCCGCTACGGGATCCCCCAGTACCGGCTGCCGAAGGTCGAGGTCCTCGAGGCCGAATACGAGTCGGTGACCCGCCTCGGCGGACGGATCGTCTGCAACCAGGGCCTGGGTCGCGACTTCACGCTCGACGACCTCCAGAACCAGGGCTACGACGCGGTCGTCGTGGCGATCGGCTGTTACGACACGAACCAGCTCGGCGTGCCGGGCGAGGACGCCGCGGAAGTGCTCGACGGCCTCGAGTATCTGCGGACGGCGACGCTCGGCCTGCCGTACCCGGACCATGCCGGGAAGCGGGTCGTCGTCATCGGCGGCGGCTTCACGTCGATGGACTGCACCCGGACCTCGATCCGCCAGGGCGCGTCGGAGGTCACCCTCGTCTACCGCCGCGACATGAAGGACATGCCGGCGGCCAACGAGGTCCACGAGGCGATCGAGGAGGGCGTCACCGCGATCTTCCAGGCCGGTCCGACCCGGGTGATCACCGACGACGCCGGCAACGTGACCGGGGTCGAGTTCATCCGGATGCGGCCCGGCGAGCCCGACGCCTCCGGGCGGCGCCGGCCGGAGCCGGCGGCGGGCACGGAGTTCACGATCCCCTGCGACCGCGTCCTGCTCGCGATCGGCCAGGGCCCCGATCTCTCCTGGATCGGACCGGGCTCGGACGGGCCCGAGGCGACGAAGCAGCGCCGGCTCAAGGCGGATGCCGTGACGTTCGAGACCGGCCGGCCGGGCGTGTTCGGCACCGGCGACGTCCGGATCGGAGCGGCCACCGTCGTCCAGGCGGTCGCCGAGGGCCGCCGCGCGGCGTACGCCGTCGACGCCTATCTCAAGGGGCTCGACCTCGCCGCGATCCGGACCCGCCAGCAGCTCGCCGAGCCGCAGCCCGAGTTCCTCTCGATCGTGCCGTTCACGAGCGAGCAGAAGGAGCCCCGCTACCGGCTCAAGGCGATGGAGCCCGAGCTCCGCAACCGGAGCTACATCGAGTACGAGATCCCGTACAGCGTGGAAGAGGCGGTCGCCGAATCGACCCGCTGCCTCCAATGCACGTGCGAGGCGATCGGCTTCTGCGACCTTCGCCGGCTCGGGATCGAGTACGGGACGACGCTGCCGACGCTCGAGCCGCAGCACCACCAGGGCGCCGGCTACCGCTCGGTG